>JBOHTX010000013.1:0-17872 GCA_050733855.1 Vulcanimicrobiaceae bacterium | reverse complement strand
CACAAAGGCAACGCCGAAGCGGCCGCCGTCGCGAACCCCCGCGCGCAAGAAGGCAGCCGCGGCGCGCCGCCCGGCCGCACGCCGTCCCGCTGCAAAAAAGAAGAGCCCAAAGGCCCGGCGCTAGCGGGGGCGGAAATCGGCGCGCCTAGGCGCTTGCTGTCGGGTCGGAGGAGATGCATATGCCGGAGCTCGCTCGTCGCCGGAACGTCGCGATCGTCGGCCCGCACCATTCCGGGAAGACGACCCTCGTCGAGGCGCTGCTCGCGCGCTGCGGCGCCATCCCGCGACGAGGGACGGTCGCCGACGGCACCACGACGACCGATTACGAGCCCGAGTGCATCGACCGGGCGCAATCGACCAGCGTCGGCTTCGCGTATGCGACGACGCCGACGCTCGACCTGACGATCGTCGATTGTCCCGGCTTCGTCGAATTCTTCGAGGAGACCAAGCTCGCGCTGCTCGCTGCCGACGCCGCGGTGGTGGTGATCGATGCCGATCCGGCACGCGTTCGTCAGACCCGCGCGCTGGTCGAATATCTCGACGAGCGCAAGCTGCCGCACTGCTTCTTCATCAACAAACTCGATCGTCCGGGGAGCGATTTTCGCGGCACGCTGGCGGCGCTGGTCGAGACGTACGGCCGGCGGGTGATCGCGGAACACCTGCCGATCGGCGAGGCCGAGCGCTTTCGCGGCTACATCGATTTAGCGGACGGAACCGCCTATGTTGCCGAAGGCGATCGCCCGAAACGGATCGAGGTCGCCGCCGATCTGGCGGCGCCGGCGCAACAGGCGCGCCAAGCGTTGCTCGAGACGCTCGGGGATTTCGACGATCATTTGCTCGAGGAACTCCTCGAGGGGATCGAACCGCCGCTCGACGAGGTCCGCAAAGACTTGCGCGAAGAGACCGAGCGCGATCTGATCGTTCCGGTGCTGGTCGGCTCGGGGATCGCCGATATCGGGGTGGCCGCCGGCGCCCTGCTCGACGTGATCGAACATCAATTTCCGGCTCCGCTCGGTGACCCGCAGGCACCCTTCCTCGCGCAAGTCGCTAAGACGATCGTCCATCCGCAATCGGGAAAACTCTCGGTCGCACGGGTGCTCCAGGGGACCGTTGCCGCCGACGGTACCGTCGTCGATTCCAACCGCGACAACCAACGGCTGCGCATCGGCGGCCTCTATCGCTTGCAAGGAAAACGGCAAGAGCCGCTCGCATCGGCGCAGGCGGGCGAGATCGTCGCGTTCGCCCGCCTCGAGAGCGTCGCGACCGGCGATACGCTGGCCGCGAGTGCGGTCGCGCCGCTCCCGGTTCCCGGCCTCTCGCCGCCGCTCTTCGCCGTCGCGATCCGCCCCAAGGAAAAACTCGACGAGGCCAAGGTCTCGCAAATGCTGGCGCGTTTGGTCGATGAAGACCCGACGCTGGCGGTCGTGCGCGCGGAGTTCACCGCCGAACTGCAACTGCTCGGGTTGGGCGAGGTCCACGTCGCCACCGCGCTCTCGCGCCTCGCCCGCAAATACCATCTGGAACTCGAGATGCGCGCGCCGAGCGTCGCCTACCGCGAGACGATCGCAACCGGCACGGAGATCCACTCGCGCTACAAACACCAGACCGGCGGACACGGCCAGTTCGCCGACGTCCTGCTGCGGATCGAGCCGCGCGCGCGCGGCAACGGCGTGACCTTCTCGGAGGAGATCGTCGGCGGCGTCGTCCCGCGGCAGTTCTTTCCGGCCGTCGAGAAAGGCGTCCGCGAGGCACTCGCTCGCGGACCGGTCGCCGGTTATCCGGTCGTCGACCTGCACGCGACCTTGATCGACGGCACCTTCCATTCGGTCGATTCGAGCGAGCAGTCGTTCAAAACCGCCGCGGCGATGGCGATCCGCGAAGGCTTGCCGAAATGCAAGCCGATCCTGCTCGAACCGATCGTGCACCTCGATGTGCTCGTCCCCGACGAGAATGCCTCGACCGTGCTCGGCTCGCTGACCGCCCGGCGAGCGCAGATCCTGGCCTTCGAGCCCTCGGAAAAGCGCGGCTTCTCGCGGATCGCGGCTGCGGTCCCGCAGTCCGAAGTCGTCAATTACGTAACCGAACTCCGGACCGCGACCCAAGGCCTCGGCGGCTACACCTGGCGCCACGAGCGCTTCGAGCCCGCACCGCAGCGGGTGAGCGATGCGGTCCGCGAGACGGTCTCGGCCTAAGTGCCGCGAGCCGTTGCCTGCGCGCTCGCGCTCTGCGCGTTCGCTGCCGGTTGCACGAAAATCGGAACGACCGACGTCGGCGGCGTGCAGCGCCATCCCTGGACGACTCCGCACGTGCTGCGCATGGGCATCCAGGCCGACGTCGACAACCTGGACCCACTGCTGGCGACCAACACGACCGACAGCGCCGTCGACCGCTTGATCTTCGACGTGCTGGTGAGCGTCGACGCGAGTGGGAACCGCGAGGTCCCGATGCTGGCCGCCCAGGTGCCGACGCTCGCGAACGGCGGGATCAGCCGCGACGGCCTGACGATCACGTACCACCTGCGCCACGGCGTGCGCTGGTCCGACGGCGCGCCCTTGACGAGCGCCGACGTCGCCTTCAGTTTCCATGCGATCATGAATGACGCCAACAACGTGATCGCACGCGACGGCTACGACGTCGTGCGCTCGGTCGCCATCCCGGATCCGTACACGATCGTCTTTCACCTCAAGCACCCCTACGCGCCGTTCGTAAACACCGTCTTCGGGGAAAGCGACTCGCCCTACGCGATCATCCCCGCGCACCTGCTCGCGAAGCTGCCGAACATCAACCACATCGCGTTCAATTCGCAACCGGTCGGGACCGGGCCGTTCGAGCTGAAGGAGTGGGTGCGCGGCGATCACCTCACCTTGGTTCCGAACCCGCATTACTTCCTCGGTGCTCCGAAGCTCAAAGAAATCCGGATCGAAGTCATCCCGGATGAGAATACCGAAATCAACGACCTTCGTTCCCACTCGCTCGATTGGCAATTCGAAGCCTCGCCCGACGAATATCGCCAGCTCAAAACGATCCCCGATCTGCGGATCGTGTTGGTGAACATGAACCAGTATCTCTGGTTGCAGATCAATAACCGGCACGTGCCGCTCGACGAGCTGCCGGTCCGTCAGGCGATCGCGATGGCGCTCGACAAACAGCGCCTGGTCGACGATCTGACCGGCGGCTCGGCGAGCGTCGCCGATCAAGACCTACCGCCGTTCTCATGGGCGCACGCGACGGAGATCACGCGCTACCCGTACGATCCCGCGCGCGCGCGGGCACTGCTCATCGCCAACGGCTGGAAGCCCGGCCCCGACGGCATCCTCGAGAAGAACGGCGTGCCGCTGCACTTCGTGCTCGCAACCAACACCAGCAACGTCACCCGCCGCGCGGCCGTCGTCCAGATTCAGGCGATGCTGCAAAAAGTCGGCATCGCCGCCGAGATCAAGTCGTACCTGGCCACGCTGCTGTTCGCGAGCGTCGCCGAAGGCGGAATCTTGCAGACCGGGAAATACGACCTCTCGGTGAACGGCTGGATCGCCGGGATCGACCCCGATCAGTCCTCGCAGTTTCTGTGCTCCGCGATCCCGCCCAACGGCAACAACAGCACCTTCTACTGCAACCCGAAGCTCGACGCGGCCGAGCACGACGCGCTGACCCACTACGACCGCGCGACCCGTAAGGCCGCCTACGCCCGGGTCGAGGCGATCCTCACGCACGACACGCCGGACGTCGTGATCTGGTGGCCCCGCCAGTTGCAGCCGGTCAATCCCGACTTTCGCAACTTCGATCCGAATCCGGTGACGGAGACATGGGACGCCTACCGATGGGACATCTAGAGCCGGAAGGCTCGCGCCTCGGACAGATCCCCGAGCTGAAGTGGCTGCTCAACACGATCGTCGAGCGCGCGCTCACCCGCGGCGAGTACCTGCTCGCGGGCGGCATTCGCAGCGACTACTACATCGACAAGTTTCGGCTCTTCAGCGATCCCTCGGTGCTGCGCCGGATCGCGCGCCTCTTCGTCCCGGTCGTCGCCGAACTGAGCCCCGACTTGGTCGCGGGCACCGAACTCGGCGGCGTGATCCTGGCGACCGCCGTCTCGCAAATGACCGGCATCCCCATGATCGTCGTGCGCAAAGCCCCGAAAGCCTACGGTGCGTTCGCGGAGGAGTACGTCGAGGGGCCGTACGTCGAGAACCAGCGCGTCCTGCTGCTCGAAGACATCGTGAGCAACGGCCGCGAGGTGCTGGCGGCGAAGCTCCGGCTCGAAGAGCTGAACTTGCACGTGACCGTGTATGCGGTCATCAACCGCGGGCTCGCGCCCGTCAAGTCGCTGATCCGGTTTTCGCTGCCGAGGTCGGACGCGAAGACGGAGAACTGACCGGCCGCTATTCTGCGCGCGCCACTGGGGCCCGCGCCGACAGGGTGCGCGTCTTTTCGTCGGGGACGCCCGCGCCCGCGCTCCTGCGCGGTCGCTACTCCCGCACTCGCCCGCTCCCGCCCACTCTGAGGGCCGCACGAGGGCGTGCGGTTCGTCGCCCCGCTCCTCATTGCTCCGCGAGCGAGCTGCGAGGCCCCGCCGAAAAGCCGCGCACCCCGCCGACGCTACCCCGTGTGCTGAGAATCTGTCCCATCGCGTTTGCGCAGCCAGTGTTTCTACCGCGGAGGAAAAGCGCTTTTATGAGTTCGACACCTCCAGCCGTCGTCCGTCGTCGACGATGGTGATGGGGCCGGGGTAGGTTTCGGCGGCTTCGGCGGCGAGCGTGGCGGGGTTGCGCGCGGCGGGGTAGTGCGTAAGCGCGAGGGATTTTGCGGACGCGGCTTGGGCCATCGCGCCGGCTTCGCGGGCGGAGGAGTGGCCGCGCGGGACGTGGGCTTCTTCGTCGCGGGTCAGCGTGGCTTCGCACAGAAAAAGATTGGTGTCGCGAGCGAGGGCGACGAGGGCGTCGCAGGGAGCGGTGTCGGCGCTGTAGGTGAGGCTTGCGTTCTCCTGGTCGCAGCGGATGGCGAAGGTTGGGATGAAGTGCGCGGTCTGCGCGAAGCGGAGCCCCAGCGAGCCGATCTGCAGCGGTTCGTTCGGATCGTAGGTTGCGATCTCGAAGACGTCGTCGAAGAACGGGCCTTCCTCGGCGCTCCCGAGCGCGGCGGCGAGGGCCCCGAGGACGCGTGGGCCGTCCGGCGGGAGATAGATGCGCAAGCGCTCGTCGCGCGAGCGTTCGCCGTAGACCAGCGCGTAGCGGAGCGGAACGAGATCGAGCATGTGATCGGCGTGCATGTGGCTGACGACGATCGCATCGAGGCGATCGGGCGGGCCGCCGGCAACCAGCCGCGCGAGCGCGCCGGTCCCGAAATCGAGCGCGATCCGGGTGCCCGCAGCGCGAACCAGGTAGCCGCTGCAGGCACGCTCGGGCCGCGGGATCGCACCGCTCGAACCGAGGATCTCGAGCGAGAATTCGTCCTTCAGACGGCCGCCAACACGTCCTCGGCATGGCCGTCCACCCTGACCTTCGGCCAGACCCGAATCAGTTCGCCGCCGCGGTCGAAGAGGAAGGTCGAGCGTTGCAGTCCCATGCTCGTCCGGCCGGACATCGTCTTCTCGACGATCACGCCGAAGGCGTCGCAGAGCGCCGAATCGACATCGGCGAGCAGCCGGAACGGCAGCTCGTACTTCGACTTGAACTTCGCGTGCGCCGCGGCCGAATCGCGCGAAACGCCGACGATCTGCGCGCCCTTCTTTTCGAAGAAATCGTAGTAGTCGCGAAATTGCGTCGCCTCGTTGGTGCAACCGGGCGTATCGTCCTTGGGGTAGAAGTACAGGACCAGCGGCTTTCCGAGCAGCGCCTTGGTGGAGAACTCCTTGCCCGTATCGTCGGCGACCGTGATGACCGGCAGCTTGGCGCCGGGTTCGAGCATGCGCGAGTCTCCCTTTCCGGCGATGCGGCGTGCGCGGTCACCGGGCATGAGCGGTATCGGGGCGCGCTTACTCCGCAGGACTGCCGCTCGCCTTGCGCCGGCACCTCGCCGATGAGCGAAACCGCGCACCCCCTGGCCGAACAGCTCGCAGGGTCCCTCGTGCAGCGGGCCGGTTCGCGCGTCCTCGTCGCCGGAATCGGTAGTGGGCGAAATCTCTCGCCTTTCCTTGCCGCCGGAATCGAAGTCGATGCGCTCGACCCCGACCCCGAGCGCGTCGCGGCGCTACGGACGCGATATCCGGCGAACGTCCGGCTGCACGCGCATGTCTGCGCGCTCGAGCGGCCGCTCCCGGTCGCCCCGAGCGCCGACGGCGCGCTCTCCACCCACGCGCTGCTGCACGGCGGCCTCGGCTACGTCGCGGCCGCGCTCGCGCGGCTCGCCGAGCGATTGCGGAACGATGGCCTGCTGTACGTCACCTTCGGCTCGACCCGCGACCCCCGTTGCGAGCACGGCGAGCGTTACGACGAGCGCACCTGGATCGTAGCGAGCGGCAGCGAAGTCGGCGTGCCGCACGTCTTCTTCGACGAATCGTCGCTGCGCGAACTTCTCGCTGCCTTCACGATCGACTCGCTGGAAGAGCGCTCCGCCTCGCAGACTGCCGGCAGCTGGGCACATTCCGAGGCGGAAGCGCAGACGATCGTCCACTGGTTCGTCCGAGCGCGTCTGCGATAGGCTCTGCGCCGAACACATGTCGCGCGCTATCTCGGAGGCGAACCGATCAGGCCGCCGAGCGGCGACGACGCGTTCGCGTACAATCGGCGCTCCATGCGACCGGCCAGATAGGCGGTCCGGCCCGCCTCGACGGCGAGGCGCATCGCGCGAGCCATCGCGACCGGATCGCGCGCCGCGGCGATCCCGGTGTTCATCAGCACGGCATCGCAGCCGAGTTCCATCGCGATCGCTGCATCGGACGCGGTGCCGACGCCGGCGTCGACGATCACGGGCACGTTCGCTCGCTCGACGATGATCGAAAGCGAGTAGCGATTGCAGATGCCGAGGCCGCTGCCGATCGGGGCGCCGAGCGGCATCACCGCCGCGCAGCCCAGTTCTTCGAGCCGCTTGCACGCCGTCGGATCGTCGGCGACGTACGGCAGCACGGTGAAGCCGCGCGCGACCAGTTCTTTTGCCGCGAGCAGGGTCTCGGCCGTATCGGGGTAGAGGGTCTGCGGATCGCCGATCACTTCGAGCTTGACGAGCGCCGTCCCGAGCAGTTCGCGCGCCAACTCGGCGGTGAGCACCGCGTCCTTGGCGGTCGTGCAACCGGCCGTATTGGGCAGGATCGAGTAGCGGCTGCGATCGAGGTAGTCGAGCATCGTCTTGCCGCTCGGGTCGTCGAGGTTGATCCGCCGGATCGCGACCGTGACCAATTCCGTTCCGCTCGCCTCGTGCGCGCGCTGCATGACCTCGAGCGATGGGTATTTCCCGGTCCCCACGATCAGTCGCGAGCGCAGTTCGAGCGCCCCGACGCGCAGAGGAGCGACCGTTGCGTTCATCCGCCGGCGACCGCGCGGATGATTTCGACCGCATCGCCTTCGCAGAGCGCGCGCTCGTCGAAGGCGGCGCGACGGACGACGCTCTGGTTGACCGCGACGGCGACGGCAGTGGCCGCAAGCCCGAGCGCGCCCAGCAGATCCGTAACCGTCGTACCCTCAGGCACTTCGCGCGCCGTGCCGTTCACCGAGGCATTCATGCGGACTCTTTCGCGGAAGCGGGCGGCGGCTCTTGTGCGCGGCTGGGCGCGAAGGCTGCGAGCGAAAAATCGCTCGCGCGGCCCTCGATTGCGTCGGCGAGGGCGCGGGCGGTCGCCGGTGCGAGCAGAATCCCGTTCCGGAAGTGCCCGGCCGCGACGAAGTAGCCGGAAATCGCCGTCGGCCCGAGCCACGGAAGCCCGTCGCGCGTGCCGGGCCGCAATCCGGCCCAGCTTTCGACGAGCGCGAAATCGGCGAGTGCGGGCAGCGCCGCGAGCGCGGCATCGAGCAGCGAGCGCAAGCCGCCGGCCGTGACGCGCACGTCCTCGCCGGCGCGCTCGACGGTTGCGCCGATGAGCAAGCGGCCGTCGTCGCGCGGCACGAGGTAGGCGCCCGGCGCCCACACGACCCGCCGCATGAAGCCGCGCGGGATCGCAAGCGCGAGCATCTGGCCCTTTACGGGTTCCACCGAGATGCGCGCCGCCTCCGGGACGCCCGCAAGTTCGCCGGCCCACGCGCCGGCCGCGTTCACGACGGTTTGCGCCGGGATGAAACCGAGCTCGCTGCGCACGCCGAGCACGCGTCGCGCGTCCGCTTCGAGCGCGACCCGCCCGGCATGCGCGTCGATGCGCACGCCGCGCGCTTCGCAGGCCGCACGCAAGGCGCGCCCGAGCCGGCGATTATCGACCTGGCCTTCGGATTCGCACAAGAGCGCGCCGCGCACGCTCGGTCCGAGCGACGGCTCGAGCGAGACCGCCTCGCGGCGCTCGAGATAGCGGGCCGCGATCCCGTCGCCCGCAAGCTGCGCGGCGCGCGCGTGCAAGCGACGCCCTTCCCCATCGTTGCAGGCGGCGACGAGCAAGCCGTCGAGCCGCAAGCGCGGATCGACGCCGCTCGCCGCGCGCACCTCGTCGACGAACGCCGGATAGAGCGCGAGCGAGCGCGCGCCGAGTACAGCGAGCGCCGGGTCGACCTGCGTCAGCTCCTCGCTGTACGGCGCGAGCATGCCGGCTCCGGCCCACGAGGCCGCGGCGGCCGGTTCGCCCGCATCGACGACCCGCACGCTCGCCCCACGCCGCGCCAATTCGAAGGCGATCGCAAGCCCGATGAGGCCGGCGCCGATCACCACGATCATCGGTCGCGGCCTCGGCCACGGCCGCCGCGGCCGGCGCGAACGACGAGCGCGCTCACATGCCCGTGTAGACGGGTCCTTCGCCGCCTTGCGGCGGGACCCAGGTGATGATCTGATACGGGTCCATGATGTCGCAGGTCTTGCAGTGCACGCAATTCGAGAAGTTGATTTGCAGCCGGCCTTCGACGCGCGCCTCGGCTCCCTCCCCGGCGCGCGCGAACAGCGGCTCGTAGACTTTGGCGGGGCAGAAGTATTGGCAGGGGTTCCCGTACTCGGCCGTGCAGCGTTCGGCGCAGATGCGCGTGTCCGCGACGTGCAGGTGCGGCACCTGGTCTTCGTCGTGCTTGGTCCCGCTGTTGAACACGTCGGTCAGTTTATCGAAGGTCAGGACGTTGTCGATCGCGGCGCGCTGCTCGAGCGCCTGCGGCGCGCGTTCGGCAAGCGTGCGCATCTGCGCGAAGCCCTCTTCGCCCGGGAGCCGCTCGAGCAGTCCGAAGGCACGGCCGCCGCTGTAGGCCGCGAGCCCGGCGTTGATCATTCCGAAGAGGAGCCCGCGCTTGAATCCCTGGTGGAAATTGCGCGCGACCCGCAATTCGCCGTACGCCCATGAATCGCGGAACCGTTGCTCGTACGATGCAAGCGCTGCCGCATCGGTCGCGCCCACCGCGAGCGCCGCAAACGCAGCTTCGGCGGCGAGCATCCCCGATTTGATCGCCAGGTGAATCCCCTTGAGCCGCATGCCGTTGAGAAAACCCGCCGAATCGCCGACCAGCAGCAGTCCGTCGGCATACGGACGCGGCATCGCGAACAGGCCACCTTCGGGGATCGCCTTCGCACCGTAGCGGAGCAGCTTCGCACCGGCCAGCATCGCCGCGATCTTCGGATGCTGCTTGTAACGCTGAAAGCGGTCGTGCGGGTCCGTCGTCGGATCGTGGTAATCGAGACCGGTCACGAGCCCGATATCGAGCACGTCGCCGGCCATCCCGTAGATGAAGCCGCCGCCGAAGGTCTCGTTCGGCAACGGGAAGCCGAGCGTGTGCAGGACGCTGCCCGCTGCGACGCTGCCCGGCGCGCACTGCCACAGCTCCTTGATGCCGACCGCGTAGACTTGCGGCTCGCGTTCGCGGTCGAGGCCGAGCTTGCGGACCGCGACCTTGGCGAGCGTTCCGCGCGGACCTTCGGCTAGGATCGTCAGCTTCGCAAGCAGATCGGGGCCCGGCTCGAAATTCGATTTCGGCTTGCCCTCGCGGTCGACGCCCTTGTCGCCGACGCGCACGCCGGTCACGCGCTCGCCCTCCCACAACAGTTCCTGCCCGGGAAAGGCCGGAAAGACGTCGGCGCCGTGCGCTTCGGCGACGCCGCCTAGCCAGCGCGTCAGCTTCTGCAAGCTGGCCACGAATTTTCCCCGGTTGTCGAGCGGCGGCGGGACGAGTGCGCGCGGGATCGCGAGCCGGTTCCGTTCCGAGAGGTACCACATCGCGTCGCTGCCGACCGGGGCCTCGAGCGGCGCTTCCTCGCGCCACGACGGCAGCAGCTCGTCGAGGCTGCGCGGGTCGAGCACGGCCCCCGAGATCCCGTGCGCGCCGATCTCCGGACCCTTCTCGATCACCATCACCGAGAGGTCTTCGCGGCCGCGCTCTTTCGCGAGTTGCCGCAGCCGGATTGCGGCCGCGAGCCCCGCCGGGCCGCCGCCGACGATCAGCATATCGACCTCGAGTTGGTCCCGTTCGGCCATGCGGGCCGCGTTCGTCACGCCGGCGGTTCGCTCTTGTGGCAGACGGGGTTGCGCTTCCGGCTCGGCCACGGCGCTTATGGTTTTGTCGTGTGCATCGCCGGCCAAATCCGTTAACCTTGGTTACGTTACCATGGTTAAGCTTTCCTCGGTCCTTGGAAGGGCGGTCCGGCCGGGCGCCCGCCAGCAGGCGATGCTGGAGGCGGGCGGGGACCGCTCGGCGACGCGTGCCCGCGAGGACTACGTCAAGGCGATCTACCAGCTCGGGGCGGCGGGGCCGGTCCGGGCCGCGGACGTGGCGCGCCATCTCGAGGTCAGCGCGGTCGCGGTCAGCAAGGCGAAACGACACCTCGAACGCGACGGCTTCCTCGAGCCGGGCTTGGCGGGCGGGAACCTGGTTCTGACGGCGCGCGGCGCCGAACTCGCGGTCAAGATGATCGGCCGGCACCGGCTGGTCGAGACGTTCCTCCATCGCGCGCTCGGCGTGCCGCTCGAACGAATCCATGCCGAGGCCGAACGGATCGAGCACGTCATCTCCGACGACATCGCCGAGCGGCTGGCGGCGCTGCTCGGACACCCCGCAAGCGACCCGCACGGCCATCCGATCCCCTACGCGACCTCGCTGCGAGACGACGTCGTCCCGCAACTCACGAGCGTCGCGCTCGGCGCGACGATCCGTGTCGCGAGCCTCGACGACCGCGATCCCGAGATCGTTCGCGCGCTCGCCGATGCGGGCATTCTGCCTGGACTCGAAGCGGAAGTGAGCGCGACGAGTGACGACGCGGTTCGGCTACGCTGGCAAGCGCACGAAACGACGTTGACGGCGGCGCAGGCGGCGACCGTTCGCGTGGCGACGCTGGAAGAGCGCGCAGGGCCCGGGACGCTTGTGAAATCGTGAGCGTGGTCGCACGCGAGGACCGTCTGCGCGCGCTCGACCGGCTCTCGGTTGCGCGTGCTCGCTCGGCGCACCGACCGTTCTGGTTGCTGTTTCTCTTGGCCGGGCCCGGCATCTTGGTGATGCTCGGCGAGAACGACGGCCCGAGCATGCTCAGCTACGCGACGACCGGCGCGAGCTACGGCATCGGCTTCTTCGTCCCGTTCATCGTGGTGACGTTTGCGATGGCGTTCGTCGTCCAGGAGATGACCGCACGCTTGGGGATTGCGACCCATCGCGGGCACGCCGACCTGATCCACGATCGCTTCGGGCCCTTTTGGGGCTCCTTCGCGCTGGCCGACCTCGCCTTCGGCAACGTGCTGACCCTCATCACCGAGTTCATCGCGATTCGCGCGGGCTTCGCGTATTTCGGCGTCGCCGCGCCGCTTGCGGTCGCGTTCGGTTTCGTCGCCGCCCTGGCAACGCTGCTCGGACAGCGCTACTTCACCTGGGAACGGATGCTGCTGGCGCTGGCGGCGGGCAACTTGCTTTTCGTGCCTGCGGCCCTGTTCGCGCATCCCGATGCAGGTGCGCTCGCGCGCGCGCTCGGAACCTTCGGGCCGCTCCCCGGCGGGGTGAACGCGACCTTTCTGACGCTGGTGCTCGCGAACGTGGGCGCGACCGTCACCCCGTGGATGCTTTTCTTTCAGCAGAGCGCGGTCGCCGACAAGGGCCTCACCCGACGCGATCTCGTGCAGGCGCGGCTCGACACGGCGCTCGGCGCCGGGCTTGCGGCGCTCGCCGCGGTCGCGACGCTCGTGGCCGCCGCACCGCTCTTCGCCCACCACGTCGACCTGCGGGCGCTCGCCAACCCGGCCGATTTTGCGACCGCGCTGCGGCCCTACATCGGCCACACCGGCGCGACCCTGTTCGCGCTCGGCATGATCGAAGCGGGCTTGGTCGCGGCGATCACGATCTCGTCCAGTTCGAGTTACGCCTTCGGCGAAATCTTGCGGACGCACTCGAGCTTCAACGCCGGCTTCCGCGAAGGCCGCCTGTTCTACGCAAGCGGCATCCTCTCGCTGCTGGTCGCGGCCGCGATCGTGCTGATTCCGAACGCGCCGCTGCTGGCGATGACGATCGCCGTCAACGTGATCGCGACCCTCTTGATGGCGCCGGCGATCGTCTTGCTCTTACTGCTCGCCAACGACCGCGAGGTGGTCGGCTCGCTGGCGAACGGGCCGCTCGGCAACCTGGCCGGCGGCATCGTGGTGGCCGGGATCGCGGTGCTCGGCGCAACCTACGGCCTCGTCACCGCACTCCCGGAGCTTTTGCCGAAATGATCCTGCCTCACTCGCTCCCGGCCGCACTCGCGGCCCAGCACGTCGACCTTCGCGAACTGCTCGAACCCGAGCAGCTCGCCGAGGCACGCGCCCGAAGCCTGCCGCGCAAACGCTTGCAGCGGGCGGAGATCGCGCTGCTGGTGCTGCTGCGCATCTACGTTTTTGTGGCCGTGCCGCTCGTCATCTATGCGTTCGTCCACGCCGTGTACGGAAGGTAGCGCGAGCATGTTGGCGACGAGAACTCGCGCGCGAACGCGCCGTTTCGAGGACCTG
Organism: Vulcanimicrobiaceae bacterium; assembly: GCA_050733855.1. Lineage (GTDB taxonomy): Bacteria > Vulcanimicrobiota > Vulcanimicrobiia > Vulcanimicrobiales > Vulcanimicrobiaceae > JBOHTX01. Next base: position 4,866 of record JBOHTX010000013.1, on the reverse strand, counting down.
AGCGATCTCGAAATCCTGGCGATCGCGATCAACAACGAAGAGGAAGCGGCGCGCACCTATCGCTCGTTTGCGGACTCGCTGCAGTCCGGCTTCCCCGATAGCGCGCGACTGTTCACGGAGATGGCCGCCGAGGAGACCGAGCATCACGCACGGTTGATGAAGCTGTTCACCGCCAACTTCGGTGGTACGATCCCGGCGCTCTCCGCCAAAGACGTGCACGGGGTCGCGCACGAACATCCCGCCCACGCGCGCAAACCGAGCGGCGCCCAAGCGATGCGCCGCCGCGCCCAAGCGATGGAAGTCGATGCCAGCCGCTTCTACCGTCAAGCCGCCGAACGGATCGCCGACCCGAAGATTCGCGAGGTGTTCAGCGAACTGGCCGAAACCGAGGCGGCGCACGAGCAAACGGCGGGGGACTTCGACCCGCACGCGCCCCCGAGCAAAGGCCGCGCCCAAGAGACCGAGGCCGAACGGCGGCAGTTCATTCTGCAGATCATTCAGCCGGGCTTGGTCGGGCTCATGGACGGCTCGGTTTCGACCCTGGCGCCGGTCTTTGCGGCCGCCTTCGCGACCCACAATCCGTGGAACGCGTTTCTCGTCGGAATAGCCGCCTCGCTCGGCGCCGGGATCTCGATGGGGTTCGCCGAGGCGCTCTCCGACGACGGCAAAATCTCCGGCCGCGGCGCGCCGCTCTTACGCGGCGCGATCTGCGGCGCCATGACCTTCGCCGGCGGCATCGGTCACACGCTGCCCTTCCTGATCCCGCATTTCTTGACCGCCGTGATCGTCGCCGCCGGCGTGGCCGCAATCGAATTGCTCACGATCGCCTGGATTCAATGGCGCTTCATGGCGATGGCGCCGCTCGCCGCCGCCGCCAAAGTCATGTTCGGCGGCGCCATCGTGCTCGCCGTCGGCATCCTGATCGGCAGCAGTTAGGCGCAAGCGATCACAGGCTTACCGCCCACGCCCGAACTCGCCCTTGCCTGCGTCGACCCCGACGACGCGGAGACGCTTTCCGCTCTCGGGGACTTATGGTACCGTGCGTACAATTCGAACGGACCGCTCGTGCAAATTTCGAATGCACGGGCTTCCGCGGTCGTTGTCGACTGCGCTGAAGGATCGCTGTGGCGGCTCACGGGTAGGTACGAGGGACAGCTTGTCTCGATGGCCTTCGGAGTGCAAGCGCGCGACAATGACGGCGCCGGAGCGCCGATTCCGGGGGTTTTCCTCATAAGATTGATCGCTGTCGATGCGCCGTTTCGCAATCGTGGTTTTGGCCAAAAGACCGTGATCGGTCTGCTGAGCTTGGCTCGCGAAGGCGGTTTCTCGGAGGCGCAGCTGTGGGTCATAATCTCAAATGTGGCGGCGCGGCGCACGTACGAGCGCCTCGGTTTTCACGCGAGCGGCCGCAGAATGTTGGACGAGCGCGGCGAACTCATGGTGCACCTAACGATTTCTTTGGGTTCGGCGTAACAGGGGCGATGCCGGCTTCGTGGGCGGCGCGGCTTACTCATGAGTGCTCCGCCCGCAAGCGACGCAGGCATCCGGCGGCCTCGGTCAGCCAATAGTGCCAAGAACCAGCTAGCCAGAGACCTTGCAGCCCGCGCAGAGCGAAGAGCGACGGAAAATTCTGCCAGCCGGCGAACCAAGGCTTTCCATGGGGCGGGGCGTTAGCGGATGGAACTGCAAAGAGCTCGAGGACATGCTGAAAGATGCCGGATGGACGTTCGATCACGCGGAAGGCGGACACCGCTACTATGTCCACGCTCGTCGGAAAGGCATCGTCACCATCCCTTGGCACCGCCGCTAGGCGGTCAAGCCGAAGACCGCCGCGAACATCTTTAAGACTGCAGGAATCAAACCGCCATGACGAACGCCCGCACGCACACTTCCGTCCCCGCAGGGCCGGGTAGCGCCTACCGCGTGATCCTTGAGCCCTCAGAGGACGGTGATCGCATATGGACCGCGGAGATTCCGGCGCTCGGAATTGTGACCGAAGGTCGGGGACGCGCCGGCGCGGAACGCGCTGCAATTAATGCTGTTCGCGGGTATCGTACGACAGCCGAACGCAACGGCAAAGACGTGCCTGCCGCCGATTTGCAAGTGACGATCATGCCGGGCACTGGGTGGCGGTCGAGAACTGCCCTGAATGCCGAGCCCGGAACGGGGCGCCGCAGGAAATATGCCGGCAAGAAGACGACGGCGAGGAAGGCCGGCGGCGTGTCGAAGAAGAGCAAAGCCAAGAAGAGCGGAATGCGAGCGGCGCGCGTTAGCGCGCGAACGCGCCGACGGCGCTCCTAACGGTCAGCCCTTGAGCGCCACGCCGGCTCCTTCGGCCGCGAGTAGCGTACGGAGGCGCGCGATCGCGGCGACGACGGCGACGCGGTGGATCGCGATGCGCTCGGTCCACGGGCGGCAGCGAGGCGATTCGAAGGTCAGCGTTCGGCGCGTCCCGCTGCGCAGCAGGTAGAGCGATTGCGGCAGCGCGGAGCCGAAGTGCGCGAGCGCGACGCGCGTCTCCGTCAGCACGCGCCCCCGCTCCAGCACGCGCGAGCCCGGTTCCGGGCGCGGGTCGCCGAGTTCGAAATCTTCGTGGAGGTCTTGAATCGGGAGGCCCTCGTCGTCGAGCGCGCGCAGGACCGCTTCGCCGAGCGGGGCGACGCCGTCGACCGGGGGTTCGAAGCAGTAGAATCCGCTCGCTTCGAAGTCTTCGTGCAGGTCGAGCGCGAGCGCGAAGCGGCGGTCGCGATTGGCGGTGATGATCGCGCGCGCTTCGGGGCTCGTGCCGCCACGCCCGAAGGTGCGATTGAGGTCGTGGCCTTCGGCGCTTTCGCGGGTTCCGAGTTCGTAGCCGCTCGGGTTCATACACGGCCAAAGCCGGTAGCCGAAGGCGTCGTCGAGCAAACCGTCGCGCACGAGCGAAAGCAACGCCCAAGGCGCGGCCGGTTCGTCGCCGTGCGCGCCGGCTGCGATCTGGATCGTCGGGCGGTCCGGCGAGAGATTGCGGTCGGCGGCGAGCAGCGTGCGCCGCACGCCGACGCAGCCCACCTCGCGCAGGCTGACGTCCCCCCGCCGGCGCAGCGCGCGCCAAGCGGCGACGAGTTCCTCGTACGGCGGCGGGTCCTCGTTATCCGACGTGCGCGCGCGGTCGATCAGGCGAGTGCCGCGTCGAGGAGTTCGATCGGGTGGGCCGCGCGTAAGCGTTCGCCGCGCTCGGCGGCGAGCGCTTGCAACTGCAGCGTGCAGCCGGGATTCGCACTTGCGACCAGATCGACATCGAGCGAACGCAGGGCCGCGAGCCGCCGTAGCCCGATCTCCTTCGCGCTCTCGGGTTGCAGCAGGTTGTAGACCCCGGCGCTGCCGCAGCAGCCTTCGTTGCCGGGGATTTCGACGAGTTCGAGTTCGGGAATCGCCCGCAAGAGGGCTCGCGGTTGCTCGCGGATGCGCTGCGCGTTCGCGAGATGGCAAGCATCGTGATAGGCGACGCGCAAGCGCAGCGCGCGCTGCGGCGCGACCGTGCCGACCTCGGCGAGGAACTCGTTGATGTCGCGGACGCGCGGCGCGAAGCCGAACCCGCGCTCGCCGAGCAGGTTGCCGTACTCCTTGAGCGTCGAACCGCAACCGGCGGCGTTGACGATCACCGCATCGAACGGTTCGCCCGCAAAGCGTTCGACCAGGTCGCCCGCAAAGCGCTGCGCCTCGCGCTCGCGGCCGGCATGGAGCGAGAGGGCTCCGCAGCAGCCCTGCCGCGGCGGGACAACGACCTCGAAGCCTTCCGCCGCGAGCACGCGGATCGTCGCGCGGTTCACGTCGGGAAAAAAGACGCGCTGCACGCAGCCCGCTACCAGCGCGACCGTACCGCGCTGCGCCCCGCGCGCCGGCGTTCGCTCCGGCAGCGTCGCGCTGGGCGCACCCACGTCGAGCGGCGGGGCGAGCCGCGCAAACTGCGCGAGCCGGGCCGGCAGCCGCGCGAGCAGACCGCTCTTGCGCAGCAGCTCGAAGAGACCGATTCGCTGCGCAAAGAAGAGCGGCAATGCGAGCGCGCGCAATCGCTCCGGATAGGGAAAGGTCGCGAAGACCAGCTCGCGGAGCGCACGGTCCTCGGCCGGCCGCGCGATCTCCCCTTCGACGCGGGCGCGCATCGTCTCGATCAGCAAGTCGTAGCGCACCCCGGAGGGACAGGCCGGCACGCAGGCCATGCAGCCGAGACAGCGATCGAGGTGCGGCGCCACATCCTCGGCGCCGAGCACGCCTTCGTTGAGCGCCTTCATCAGATCGATGCGGCCGCGCGGCGAATCGGCTTCGCTCCCCCACGACTTGTACGTCGGGCAAGCGGGAAGACAGAAGCCGCAGTGAACGCAATCGGAAAGCAGGTCGTCGAGCGAGCGCGTCTCCGCTTCGATCATGACGAAGCTCCGGCGAAGCGGCCGGGCGCGAGGCGCCGCTCGGGGTCGAAGCGTTCCTTGATGCGACGCATGAGCGGTAGCGACGCCGGCGGCTTGCCGAAGCGATCGACGCGCTCGCCGAGCGGCGCGCTCGCATCGAGCAACACGAACGAGCCACCGCGCTGCTCGCAGGCGACGCGCGCGGCGCCGAGTACCCGCGCGACCGCTTCGACGTCACGCGCATCGCCGCCGAGGAACGCGATCCCGAGGGTCGGATAGAGCACGGCCTGCGCGTCCGCGAGCACGCGCGCAAGCGGTGCGACGATCAGCTCATCGAGCGTTTCGATCTCCGAGGGCAACAGGACCGCTCGCAAACGTAGATCGCCGTGGGTCCGTACCGCGCCGTCGCGCGCGCCGAGCGTCGCGCGAGCTGCGTCGCCCAGCGCTGCTCGCGCGCCGAGCCCGCGAGCGAGAACGGCGG
>JBOHTX010000012.1:0-18650 GCA_050733855.1 Vulcanimicrobiaceae bacterium | reverse complement strand
CGGCCCGAGCGCCGCCAGACGCGCGCGCTGATCGGGCGCGGCAAGCGGCGCACCACGGTCCGCAAGCGTCAGCGCGATCCAATCGCGCAGGGCCGTGCGTGAGGTTTCGATCAGCTCGCCGACGGCCGCGCGTTTCTGCGCGCCGCTTTGCGCCCGGTCGTCGAGGGCTAGGAAGTCGGCATCCGGCGAGCGCCCCGCAACGGCCTCGGCGAACCACGCGAAAGCGGCATTGCGGGCGTTTCCGCCCTCTTCGAGTGACGCAAGCGCGAGCGTGAGACTCCCTTGCGCGAGGCTCGCGGCGCGCGCGGCGGCATCCGGCGCGATCCCGCGCGCCGCCAGGATCCCTTCGATCTCATCGCGCCGCAGGGGACCGAAGGCAAGTTCGATCAAGCGCGAGCGGATCGTTGCGAGCAACCGTCCGGGCGTGCTGGTCGTCAGCACGACGACCGTTCCGGCCGGCGGCTCTTCGAGGAATTTCAGCAGGGCATTCGCGGCCTCGTGGGTCGCGAAGGCGACCTCGCTCAAGAGCACGACGCGCCGCTGCGCCCGAAACGGGCGCAGGCCGAGTTCCCGTACCAGGTCGCGCGCGGAGGGCTCGGCATCGTGCAGCGCGCTGCCGCTCTCGTCGCCGATCTTGAGCGTGCCCTCGGCGGCAACGAGATCGGGGTGCGTCCCGGCGGCGAACAACCGGCACCCGACGCAGTGCCCGCAAGCACCGAGCAGGGCCGTCTTGGGCGTCTCGCACAACAGCGAGCGCGCGAGGAAGCGCGCGAAGGTCCGCTTGCCGGTGCCGCGGGGTCCGCTGAAGAGATAGCCGTGCGCGAGCCGCTCCGGCGGCAGGCGTTCGAAGTACGCGAGCGCAGCGCGCCCGCCGACCAACGCGGCGACCGTCAGCGGCTCGCTCATCGCACTCCTCTCACGCGCCGCCGTGGGTTCGCTGCGGACCCGACGCCTCCGGCAACGCAGGCTCCGGCAGCAGATCGTACTGCAGGATCCCTTGCGGAAGTAGCCGGACGCCTTCCGTGAGCCGGTGCGGAACGCGTGCGCCGCCGTGCATGAGATGGCGAACGTCGACGCCGTGCAGCAGCGTCGCCGCATCGGCGATCAGCCGGCGATGGCAACGCCACCACAGCGATTCCGAACACATGATCGCGCTCGTCCCGTCTGCGGCCTCGTGCAGCAACTCATCCAAGGCACGCAAGAACTCCGGCGTTTGCATGTAGTCGGCGTAAGCACGAAACGCGGGATGGCGCAGCGCGACATTCGGGCTCTCTGCGTGACGTCTCCGGAAGCCGCCGAGCTCGGGGCACCAGACGTAGCCCGCGCCGCTGCGTTGCGGTACCCACTCCATCATGCGCTCCATCCACACGTGCGGATGCGCGCGGCTCTTGGGGACCGTTCGGACGTCGACGATCTGGCACAGGCCGGCCGCGCGAATCAAGGCCGCCAACTCTTCCTCGCTCGCCGTGCCGTGGCCGAAGGTCGTCAGTTGCATCGCTCGCGCGGCTCAAGGAACGACGCGTACGCCCGGAGCGCGGCGCCGAGGACTTCTGCCGGCGGCTGCCCGGCGTCGAGGACCACGATCCGCGCATCCTCTCGAGCGAACGCGAGATATCCAGCGCGCACGCGCTCGTGGAAGGCAGTTGCTTCGCGCTCGAGCGAAGGCAACGCGTTGACGAATCTGCACCGGTGCCGATCCTTCGCGGCGCAGCCCGCTCATGCCCGGGAGCGCCCAAACGGGGATGGGCGCCTTTCCGCGGCGCGGCGCGTCGAAGGGCAGGATGGGTGCAACCGGCGGAGTACCCGCTCCAAGGCGGTGCAGGTCCACGGTCGACGGCGGCACGTCAGCGCGCGGCGATAGTCGGTATCGAAGACGGCGATAGCAGCCGGCAGCCCGGCCGGTTTCGATACCGAAGAGCGGCGAATCTTCCTCCCGACACCGGATCGCGATTCCGAACTGAGGTGCACTACGATGTCTGCGCAGTTGAGACCCGACCCGACGTTCTATGCGTCGCCACGAATCGCCATGGAGTCTCCGCCCGAGCGTATGGGATATGTCGCTCTGCTGCGACCCGGCGGCAAGCAGGCCGATGCGCTGGCCGTGGTCGATTTGGATCCGGCCTCGGCAACGTATGCGCAGGTGGTGCACAAGGTCGAGCTTCCGCACGTCGGCGACGAACTGCACCACTACGGCTGGAACTCGTGCAGCTCGATGCTGTGCCCGACGAGCGGGCATCCGTTTACCGAGCGGCGCTATCTGATCGTACCGGGAATCCGCTCCTCGCGCCTCTACATCATCGATACCAAGCCCGATCCGCGACAGGCGCGGATCGTCAAAACGATCGAAGCCGACGAGATTTTGCGCAAGACCGGCTACTCGCGCCCGCATACCGTCCATTGCGGGCCGGAGGGAATCTACATCAGCACCCTCGGCGGCAAGGGCGAGCACGGCGATGAAAGCCCCGCGGGCATCTTCGTGCTCGATTGCGAAACCTTCGAGATTCGCGGCCAGTGGGAGGCCGATCGCGGTCCGCAGCGCCTGCACTACGACTATTGGTGGAATATACCGCAGAACTATATGGTCTCGAGCGAATGGGGGACCCCGGCGCAATTCGAAAACGGGATCGTACCCGACGACCTCCTCGCCAATCGCTACGGTCACAGCCTGCATTTCTGGAATCTCCGCGAGCGGCGCCACGTGCAAACGATCGATCTCGGCGCCAATCACCAAATGGCGCTGGAGGTTCGTCCGGCGCACGACCCGGCGAGGGAGTACGGTTTTCTCGGCGTCGTGGTCGACACGACGAATCTCGAGGGTTCGATCTGGACGTGGTATCGCGAAGGCGGCGAGTTCAAGGTGCGCAAGACCGCGGTGATCCCGCCCGAGCCCGCCGACCCCGCGCTCTTGCCGGATCTGCTCAAATCCTTTGGCGCGGTGCCGCCGCTCGTGACCGATATCGATCTTTCGCTCGACGACCGCTTTCTCTATGTGGCCTGCTGGGGCACCGGCGAGCTGCGGCAATACGACGTGAGCGATCCGATGGCGTTGCGCCTGGCCGGTTCGGTGCGGCTCGGCGGGATCGCCGCGCGCACCCCCCATTCCGGCGGGCGCCCGTTCCACGGGGGTCCGCAGATGATCGAGATCAGTCGCGACGGTCAACGCGTCTACTTTACGAACTCGCTCTACAGCACGTGGGACGACCAGTTCTACCCCGGAGGCGTGTCCGGGCAAGTGGCACTTGCACACGCCGGCGCGAGCGGCGGCTTCGCACTCGATCCGACGTTCCTCATCGAAGTGGCGGACGGTTACCGCGCCCACCAGGTTCGCCTCGAAGGTGGCGACTGCTCGACTGAGAGTTTCTGCTTCTCGTCGTCCTAATGGATCCGCCGCTGACCTGGGCAATGGTCGCCGCCATGGGTCTGTACCAAGGGCTCAATCCTCCGATGGGATGGCTGCTCGCCGCAGGACGGGCTCTGCAACAGCGCTCCGCTCGGCCCCTGATCGGCACGGTTGCCGCCTTGGCGTTCGGACATTACCTGGCGATGCTCTCGGTGCTCGTGCCGGTAGCGCTCCTGCTCGCGTGGAGCACACGACATCCCGAGCTGCCCTTCGCATCGTTGTACCTGCAACCCGGTCTGTTGCTGTCGTTCGTCGGCGTCGTTCTCGCCGGATTCGGTGTGTACAAGCTGATGCGCCCGCGTCATCCCATTCTGCTCGCACGCGTACACCCCAACCGAAGGGTCCGCTGGTCGTTCCTGATGGCGCATCTACACTGCGGCTCGCCCGTGATGATGTTGGCACCGTTTCTCGCCCTGGCGGCCCACTATGCCACGCCGATGAGCGGCGCCAGCGCTTCAGCGTTCCTGCTTCCGCTAGCCGTGCTCGTCCCGGCGGTGATGGTCCTGACACTCGCCCTGGTCGCGGGCGGCGTTGCGTTGGTCGTCTGGCGATTTTTGGGGCTGGGGGCGCTCACACGGGTTTGGCTCAATTTCGATCTCGGGTGGGCAGTGGTCTTCCTGCTGATGGCCACGATGGCGCTCACGATGGGTCAGGGCCACATGCGGATGGCTCTCTGAGCGCAACCCAGATCGCCCTGGACCTCGTGTACGGCGCGCTGATTGGCTTCAGCCTCGGGCTGACCGGCGGCGGCGGATCGATCATCACGCTGCCCGTGCTGGTCTATCTCATCGGCCAGTCGGTGCACCAGGCGATCGGGACCTCGCTTGCGGTCGTCGGCGGCGTCGCGGCGCAAGGCTTCACTGCGCAGCGCCGGCGTGTCCGCTTCCGCAGCGGCTGGACCGTCGGGCTGCTTGGCGTGCTCGGGAACGTGCCGGGCTCGCTTCTCGCCGGGCATGTCTCGAGTCGGCTGCTGCTCGTGCTGTTCGCGGCCGTCATGTTTATCTCGGCGTTCGCGATGCTCTTCGTGCGGCTGCCGACGGCGGTTGCCGGGAGCGAACCGCACTGGATCGCGGTTGCATTGGTCGGCGTCGGCCTGGGCTTCCTGACCGGGTTCCTCGGCGTCGGCGGCGGTTTCCTGATCGTCCCGATGCTGGTCTTCGCGCTCGGTTTCGAAATGAAGGCGGCGATCGCAACCTCGCTCTTCGTGATCTTCGTGAACACGGTCGTTGCGATCGTTCCACGGTTACACCATGCGCAGATCGATTGGGCCGTCGCCGCGCTGTTGTTCACGGGTGGCCTTGCCGGGAATTCCGCCGGCCTGGCGCTCGCGAAGGGGTTGGATCAGCGTCGGCTCAAGGTGATCTTCGCACTGTTCGTCCTGCTCGTCGGGGCGTTTACCGGACTGAGTGCCCTGCACCTCATCCCCGTCAACGTGAAATGAAAGAAGCGTGCGATCATGGGCCTCCAGATCGAGCCGAAGGACGTGCCGGCGCGGATACGCGCGGGAGCATTTCTCCTCGACGTAACGAGGCCCCCAGCTGCATGGGCCATCTCCGCCCGCTATCGCGATTTTGAGACGGGTGCTCGCTCCACTGCACGGGTTGAGATACGACAACTCACTTGAGTTCGACGAAGATGACATCTGTGTCGGTCGTACCCGTGTTTTCGCCTACGTGCGTTTGAGCGGGGTTCCAGATGACTGCGTGAGGCGATGTCTCGACGTCTACATTGCGGTCTCCAACAGTCAGCCTCCGCCGGAAATGACTGAGGGTGACGAGGACGCTATCGGGGTGGTGATGAGGCTTAGTTCTGTCACCGGGCCTATCCCTATATTGCAGTACGCGCACGCGGTCGTTCTCGAAGAGAACTTTGTACAGCTGCGGATCGGTCACTGTGGGATCTAGTTCCATCTTGCGTGCTTGCTCCGTTTTACAAGGAAGAAAATGAGCGTGCGCTCTAGCCGAACGTCTGGGCGATTCGATGACTTGCAAACACTTCCCCCATTGCTCGCGGTCCTCAGCCAGGTCCGACTCGCAGCCCGAGCCCCGAGTCGGTCGCGGCGCGCATGCAACGACGACGTCATGGGTAGAAAGGTCGCGCCCGAGGCCGTGGCGCGAAGCTCACGCGCGAACGCGCGGATCGACGCGCCCGCGCGCAGCGTCAAGCTCGACGATGCGGCGCTTTTCGGCCAGCGGCCAGCGGCGACGCGGCGCGCGCTGTTTCCAAGCGCAGCCGCCGGACTAGCCGCGCTATTGTTCACGGGTGGCCTTGCCGGGAATTTCGCCGGCCTGGCGCTCGCGAAGGGGTTGGATCAGCGCCGGCTCAAGGTGATCTTCGCACTGTCCGTCCTGCTCGTCGGGGCGTTTACCGGACTGAGTGCCCTGCACCTCATCCCCGTCAACGTGAAATGAAAGAAGCGTGCGATCATGGGCCTCCAGATCGAGCCGAAGGACGTGCCGGCGCGGATACGCGCGGGAGCATTTCTCCTCGACGTAAGGGAGCGCGACGAATGGGAGGCCTCACACGTCGAGGGGGCGACGCTGATCCCGCTCGACGAACTCGAGGTGCGGATGGCCGAGCTTCCGCTCGATCGGGAGGTTATCTGTATGTGTCGATCAGGCCGTCGCAGCGCCGAAGCGCAGGAGCTCATCGAGCGCACCCGGTGCCACGCGCCGGCCTACAACATGGCGGGGGGTATCCTCCGCTGGGCCGAGTCGGGCTTGCCGGTGGTCGGCGAGAAACCCGTCAAGCCTTGCCCTTGAGCATCAGATTCCAATACATCCAGGGCAAGCCGTGGCGCTTGAGCATGTACATGCTCCACCGTTCCTTCGACGTATCGATCAGCGGGAACGACGGCGACGGATTGCCGTCGTAGTCGAATTCGGCCAGGATGAGTTTCCCATAGCCGGTCACGAGCGGGCACGATGCGTAGCCGTCGTACTTCGGCGCAAGGGGTTTGCCGGCGACCTGCGCGAGCAGGTTCTCGACTAGGATCGGGGCCTGCTTGCGGATGGCCGCGCCGGTCTTGGAGTTCGGCGTGCTGGAGGCGTCGCCGAGCGCGAAGATGTTGGGATAGTCAGGGCTCTGCAGCGTCCGCTTATCGACGCGAAGATAACCCTTCGTCGTACCTTCGGTCTCGGCCAACATCGGGTTCGTCTTGATGAAATCGGGGGCACTCTGCGGTGGGGTCACATGCATGAAGTCGAACGGCATCGTGACGCGTTTCTTGTCCGGATCGTTGACGATTTCGAAGGTCGCCTCTTTGCTCGGACCGTTCACGGCGACGAGGTTGTGGTTGAAGAGCGGCGTGATGCCGTACCGCCGCACGACCTTCATGAGCGGTTCTTGGTAGTGCTTCACGCCGAAGATTGCTGGGGTAGCGGTCGCGTAGAAGATCTCCGCTTTGATTCCGTGACGGCGAAAGTAGTCGGCGGCCAGGTACATGATCTTCTGCGGGGCGCCGGCGCATTTGATCGGACCTGCCGGATACGTGAAAATCGCGCGCCCGCCCTTGAAGGTGCGAAGGTATTCCCACGTCTTGGGAGCCAGAGTGTAGTCGTAGTTGCTCGAGACGCCGTTCTTGCCCAAGGTCTCCGGCAGCCCGGCCACGCGGTCCCAGTCGAGCTGCAGCCCGCAGGCAACGACCAGATAGTCGTAGCCGATCCGCTTGCCGTCGGCCAGTACGACGGTTTGGTTCTGCGGCTCGATCGCGGTCGCGCGGCCACGGATCCAGGTCGTGCCGTTTGGAATGTAGTCGGCCTCGCGGCGAGCCGTGACCGAGGCTGGCACGATTCCCGCCCCAACCAAAGTCCAGAGCGGTTGGTAGTAGTGCGTCTCCGAGGGCTCGACGATCGCTACGCCTTCGCGGCCGGCGCTTTTCAAGCGGGCGGCAACGCAGATCCCGCCGGTGCCGCCGCCCAGGATGAGGACGTTGTAGTGTGCGGTGACGGTTGAATCGATGGCGGACGGCTGGGCAGACGTGGTCATGATGACACCTCGCTCGGGGGCAGCCTGGGATGCCCACCGTGAGGGGGTTCCACGGCTTCCAACGGGTCACCTCATTTCGGCATCGTGGTTTTCGAGGGGCACCATCAAGTTCGAAAAGGCAAGGATGCGAACCGTGCGAACCGCGGCCCGCCTCGGCCGGTGCTTGAGGTCCGTCGTTCCGCGTTACGACGAGCGATACGCCCGCAGCGCGGCGTCGAGTAGCTCTGCCGGCGGCTGCCCGGCGTCGAGGACCACGATCCGCGCATCCTCTCGAGCAAGCGCGAGATATCCGGCGCGCACGCGCTCGTGGAAGGCAGTTGCTTCGCGCTCGAGCCGGTCGGCGGCGCGACCGCGCGCGGCCAAACGCGCACGCGCCTCGACGACCGGCAGGTCGAGCAGCAGCACGAGGTCCGGGACGAGACCGCCCGTTGCGATCCCTGCGAGCGAACGCAGCAACTCGAGATCGAGCCCGCGGCCGTAACCCTGATAGGCGAGGGTCGCGTCGGCGAAGCGGTCGCAGAGCACGGTCTCGCCGCGCGCGAGCGCCGGCCCGATGACCGCAGCCACGTGCTGCGCGCGCGCCGCCGAGACGAGCAGCGCCTCGCCGAGCGGTTCGATCGTAAGCGCCGGATCGACGAAAAGCTCGCGAACCCGTTCGCCGAGTGGCGTCCCGCCGGGCTCCCGCGTGGTGACGACCGGCAGTCCGCGTTCCCGCAGCGCGACGGCGAGGCACGCGAGCAGCGTCGACTTCCCGCTTCCTTCGATCCCTTCGAGCGCGATGAAGCGCGGCGCTAGGCCGATGCGCTGCTCCCGCGCACGAGTTCGGGGCTGCGGAACAGCACCACGCTGCGGTTGGGCTCGAGCCCGCGGCTGCGCGACATCACGCGGTGTTCTTCCGCAAGCTGGTGCTGAAGCCGGCGCAGGTACGACGATTGCGGCATCAATTCGACCGGCGCTTCGCCGCGCAGCACCTTGCCGATCGCTTCGCTCGCTTCGCGCAGCGCCACTTCTTCGAGGTCGATCGAGGGCAACGAGAAGATATCCTTGAGGGCGTTCATCACCTGCGCGGTGGTGTTGGTCTTGATCGAATAGATCGGGACATTCTCGGCGGCGATCGCCTTCAGTTTCTCCGATTCCTTGCGTTCGAGCGCCTTGAGCGTGAAGACGACGTCAGCGTCGTCCCATTTGCGTGCGATCGCGGCGTTGACCCCCAGATTGTGAATTGCGCGTTCGATCTTGTTGCGCGAGACGCCGTAGGGGAAGACCAGCATGCGCGGCTGCCCGTCCTCGCGCTCCTCGGCCTCGGCCGAGAGCGAGGCGGCCAGCTCTCGCTCGAATTCGCTCGCGGGGTGCGCACGCGCGGGCGCAAGCGCCCCGGCGCTCTGGACGATCTGCACGCTGCCGCCGGGCAGCCGCCGGCGAATTTCGGGCTGCGGGTTGTAGCCTCGCAGGATCGCATCGACGGTGTCGGCGACGTTCGCGTAGATCGAGAGCTGCAGGCGGTCGACGATTTCGACGACCACGTCGAACGTCGGAGGCGCCTTCCGTTCGAGGACCGTCTTGCGGGTACCGCGCCGGCGCGCTTCTTCGTCGGAGAGGGTCACGGTGTTGATCCCGCCGACGAGATCGGAGAGCGTCGGGTTCATGAGCAGGTTTTCGAGCGACTTACCGTGGGCGGTCCCGATCAGCTGCACGCCGCGCTCGGCGATCGTGCGCGCGGCGGCGGCTTCGGCCGAGGTCCCCATCTCGTCGATCACGATGACCTGCGGCATGTGGTTCTCGACTGCTTCGACCATCACCGCGTGCTGCAGCGAAGGATCGGGGACTTGCATCCGCCGCGCGCGCCCGATCCCGGGATGCGGGATGTCGCCGTCGCCCGCGATCTCGTTCGAGGTATCGACCACCACCACGCGTTTGCGATCTTCGGCGAGCACCCGCGCGCATTCGCGCAGCATGGTGGTCTTGCCGACGCCGGGCGGCCCCACCAGACAGATCGATTTGCCGGCGCGCACTACGTCGAGCACGATGTCGACCGTGCCGTAGACCGCGCGACCCACGCGCGCGGTCAGCCCCACGATCGTTCCGGCGCGGTTGCGAATCGCCGAGATGCGGTGCAGCGTCTTCTCGATCCCCGCGCGGTTGTCGGCGCCGAAGGGCGAGAGCCGCGCGCCGACGTGGGCCAGGTCCTCGAAGGTGACCGCGTGGTCGCCCAGCAGCACGAAATCGTCCGCGAAGCGCGCCTCCGGGAGCCGCCCGAGATCGAGCACGACCTCGACCAACTCGTCGAGATTGGGGAGCCGTACGAGCGCTTGGCGGAGCGGGAGCGGGAAGACGTCGAGGAGTTGAGCGCGTTCCCAGTTCGAAGAGACGGACTCGGCGTTAACGGCCAATGCACATCCTCGTTCGTATTCGGTTTTCCACCGTCGAAACGGCGCTTCGCGACGACCGGCGCGGGGACCTCGGCGGCCGCCCGCTCGGCGCCGCGGGCCTCAGGGCGGGGCAGCGCAGCGCTCGCGGACCACGCGGATCTCCCGCAGTTCGGGGTCGAAGGGCCCCTGCATGCGCACCCCCGCGCGGCGCTCCAGATCGAGGTACGAGACGATCTCCGCGGTGATCTCTTCGCCCGGCGAGATGACCGGGATCCCCGGCGGATACGGGGTGATCACTTCCGCGCAGATGCGCCCCGCGCTCCGCTTGAACGGCACCCCTTCGGTCGGCGCGAGGAAGGCTTCGCGCGGATTCATGCGGATCGGCGGGATCTTGGGCAGCGCGTAGGTCCCCGTTCGCAGCCGCCGTTCGAGCACGCCCGAAGGCGAGAAGACGTCGATCGGCCGGTCTTCGCGCGAAAGCTCGGCGACCGCGTAAACGAGCCGCTCGGCCGACTCGGGCGTCGTTCCGATCGTGAACAGCGCCAGGCAGTTGAAGAGATCGGCCAGCTCGCACTGCACGTTGTAGCGGCGTCGCAGAATCTCTTCCGCTTCGTAGCCCGTGTAGCCGAGCTCTTTCACCGTGATCGTGATCTTGGTCGGATCGAAATCGAAGACGCCGGGCCGGCCGACCAGCTCTTCGCCGAAGCAGCGAATGCCGGGAATCGCGCGCAGCCGCCGGCGCGTCTCGTGCGCCAGCTCGAGCGTCCGCGAGAGCAGCGCCGCGCCTTGCGTCGCCATCTGTCGGCGCGCGACGTCGAGCGACGCGAGCAGCACGAGGTTGGGCGAGGTCGAGAGAAACAGTTTGACGACGGCCGTCAGCCGGTCGAGCGGGACCCGCTCACCCTTGCGGTGCAACATCGCGGTCTGCGAGAGGCTGCCGAGCATCTTGTGGGTGGAGTTGATGCAGAGGTCGGCGCCCGCAGCTAGCGCGTCGAGCGGCAGTGCCGGGTGGAAACGGAAGTGCGGCCCCCAGGCTTCGTCGACCAGCAGCGGGATGCCGTGCTCGTGCGCGATGGCGGCAATCGCTTCGAGGTCGGCGCAGACGCCGTAATAGGTCGGGCTCACCACGTAGACGGCGCGCACGTCAGGATGTGCGCCGAGCGTCGCGCGTACGGTCTGCGGGGTCACGGTGTGATCCATGTGCAGCTCGTCGTCGACTTCGGGTTGCATCCAGATCGGCTCGACGCCGCTCATGATCAGGCCGCCCATCGCGCTCTTGTGCGCGTTGCGCGGTAGGGCCAAGCGCTGCCCGGGATCGAGCGCGGCCATCATCATCACCTGGTTGCCGCTGGTCGAACCGTTGATCAGGAAGAAGGACTGATCGGCGCCGTACGCCTCCGCCGCCAGCGCTTGCGCTTCCACGATCGCTTCGCTCGGCTGCAGCAGGTCGTCGAGCCCGCGAATCTGGGTCAGGTCGATCG
Source organism: Vulcanimicrobiaceae bacterium (assembly GCA_050733855.1). Classification (GTDB taxonomy): domain Bacteria; phylum Vulcanimicrobiota; class Vulcanimicrobiia; order Vulcanimicrobiales; family Vulcanimicrobiaceae; genus JBOHTX01. Next base: position 7,413 of record JBOHTX010000012.1, on the reverse strand, counting down.
CCAGCACGTTGTCGCCCAAGAACTCGCGCAGCGCGCGATCCATCCCGCGGCCCTGCATGTGGCCCGGGGTGTGGAACGGGATCACGCCCGAATCGACGTAATCGAGCAGGGCCGCGAAGTAGGGCGTCCGAGTTTGATCGAGCGGCGTGCTTATTCGAGTCGCTCGTCGATCGAGACGTTGTACAGGAACAGAAACTTCTGCCACTCGCCGGGCAGCGTGTTGCGCTTCACTTGGATCCAGGGGATGTACTTGGGCACCTTGGGTTTGCGGCGGAGCTGCATGTTGGCGTGTTCGGGCGAGCGGTTGTTCTTACGGTTGTTGCAGCGCATGCAGGAACAGACCAGGTTCTCCCAGGTCGAGGGGCCGCCTTTGCTGCGCGGGATCACGTGGTCGACCGTCATCATCCGCTCGCCCTTGAGGCCGCAGTATTGACACGTGTAGTCGTCGCGCAGCAGCACGTTCTTTTTGGTGAGCGCGACCTTCTGCATCGGGCGCTTGATGTAGTACAGCATGCGGATGATCGAGGGCAACCGCATCTCGTAGGTCGGCGAAGCGATCACCCGCTCGCGGCGGTGCACCACCTCGGCCTTGCCCGCGAAGATGAGCTTCACCGCGCGCTGGAACGTGGTGACGTTGAGCGCTTCGTAGGTGAAGTTGAGCACCAGCACGTCGGTCATCGTGCCCGACCCAATCGTGCCCGCAAACGAGAAGCGAGGCTCATGCGCCCCGCTTTCTCACGTAGACCAAACGCGTCGTCGAGAGGAGCCGGCCGAGCCCCGACCGCTCCTCGGCCGAGAGCCTGGGTTCGAGGCGCCCGTAGGCATCGCCCGCGACGTCGAGCGCGAGCTTGGCGGCCTCGAGATCCGGCGCGCGCCCTTCCTGGGCCTCGAGGTAGGCATGCGCTACCGTGACGAGGCTCGCCACGAGCTCGCCCAGCACGATCTCGACCGGCGGCGCGGCGGCCGCGTTCGGTGCTTGCGCCATCGCGCTTACCTGGTACGCCGGACGCGCGCAGGTTCCCCGCCGCAACCGCCCGGCTCCGCTGGACGTTTCCCGAAGAGGGAGGTTGCCGATATGAGCGAGCTCGCCGAGCCTACCGTTGGCGGGACTTCACCCGAATTCGAGTTGGCCGACTCGACTGGTACGCCACGGCGGTTATCGGAGTTGCTTTCGGTGGGCCCACTGGTCGTGGTTTTCTATCGCGGCTACTGGTGATCGTTTTGTCTCCGCCAGTTGGCGGACTATCGCGAACACTACCAGGAAATCCGCGCCACCGGTACGGGCTTAGTGGCGATTTCGGTGGACGCTCCGTCGCAGTCCGAAGGGCTACGGCGCGAGCTTCGCCTACCGTTTGAGTTGTTGTGCGATCCGGAGCGCCACGTCGTTCGAGCATGGGGAGTCTACAACGCGCGCGAGCGGGGAGGGATCGCCAAGCCCGCAGTGTTCGTTCTCGACCGCGACCGCACCGTACGCTATCGCTCCGGAGATTCGCTTGCGACGCGCGTGCCGGCCGCGGAGATCGTCCGCGTGCTGCGAACGCCGGCTGCAGATGCACCCCGGCGCAGGACCTCGATCCCACGGCCCTCCGATGTCCTGCGAGGCATCCGCAACAATATCCGGTTCTATCGCAAGAGGTAGCGGGGCACCGCGGCCGCGGGCGGGTGTGGCCCGACGCGCGGATTTGGGAGCCGGCGGCGCGAAGATCCCGGCGTGCGCGAGCCGATCATCCCGCAGTTCGACCTCGATACCTACCTCATGTGGGAAGAGCGCCAGCGGGATCGCTTCGAGCTCCACCACGGCTTCGTGGTTGCATTTGCCGGCGGCACGCTCGATCACGATCGAATCGCCCTGAACCTGCGCAACGCGTTTGACCGGCTGTTCCCCGCCCCGTGCCGCGCGTTCGGCTCGGACCTCAAGGTGCGGGCCGACGAGGCGAATGCCTTTTACCCGGATGCCGGCGTGGTTTGCGACGAACTGCCGGGCTCGACGACGCTCGTCGCGAGCGCACGCGTCCTTGCCGAAGTTCTCTCGCCCCGGACGCGCGCATACGATCTCGTCGAGAAGCGTGCCGCCTACCGACGCATCGAGACGGTCACGGCGTACCTCATCGTCGATACGGTCTCACCGCGCGTCGAACTCGACCGTCGCGACCTCGACGGGCGTTGGTCCACGACGGTCTCCGATGGCGAACCGATTATGCTCGGAGGGGGCAGCCTGACGTTCGAAGAAATCTACGCACGCAGCTCGCTCGCACCAAACTGATCTCGTATCCCTCCGCCGCCGGCCGGTGCTCCGATTACAAGAAGCCGAAGAGGCCGTGCTTGTGCGTGCGGGGGGCCGCGCTGCCGTGCGAACTCGCCTTCGCGTGAACGGCCGCGTGTTTGGCTTTGGGTTTCGCATGCAGGGCCACGCGGGTCGGCGCCGGTCTGCCGCCTTCGAGGCCCACCAAAATCAAGTGACAGCGATGGGCGTCGGCGTAGGCGCGATGCGTGCGGATGCGGAGGAACTGTTTCTCGAGCCGCCGTTCGCGATCGCTCACCCAGGGATCGCGCGGATACTTGCGGCTCCAATCGACCAGGCCCGCCTGCGCATACTCGAGGTCGCCGAGGCGCGCGCCGTGCAGCTCGTTATCGTGGACGCGGTTGGTGATTTCGAGCGGGCTCTCGTGGTAGGGCCCAAAGTATTCGTCGGCCGGCGCGAGCCGGGAGCGCGCGCTCGCGGAACCGCTGAGCGCGCACGCAATCGCAAGCGCCGCTCCGGCGAGACCACAACAAGCGATGCGCACTACTCGCACGGAGGGAGCTTCCGCGCTTGCGAGCGCGCGACCCTGCGAGCCGGATCACACTTGGCGGCCGCGCGCAACCCCGGGCTATGCGGCGCGGCGACGGCTGCGGCGGACCAGGTCGAGGAACAGTGCGTGGATGCGGCGGTCGGCGGTCAGTTCGGGGTGAAAGGCTGAGGCGAGCACGTTCTGGGCGCGCACGAAGACGGGATGTCCCTCGCGTTCGGCGAGAACCTCGACCCCGGGACCGGCGCGCTCGACCCAGGGCGCGCGGATGAAGACGGCGGGGAAGGGCTGCTCGCCGAGTGCCGGGATCGCGAGCGGAATTTCCGCCGATGCGAGTTGCCGCCCGAAGGCGTTGCGCCGCACCGCGATATCGAGCAGGCCGAGCGTCGGCTGCTCGCTCTCGACGACCTCGCGCGCCGCCAGAATCATGCCCATGCAGGTTCCCCAGAGCGGCAGCCCGGCCCGCACGCGCGCAACCAGCGGTTGCTCCAATCCGAAGCGCTCGAGCAAGCGCACGAGCGTGGTCGACTCGCCGCCGGGAATCACCAAACCCTCGATCGTTTCCAGACGCTCGCGGGTCTTGACCGCAAGCGGTTCGGCACCGACGTCGGCGAGCGCGCGCAGATGCTCGGCGACGTCGCCCTGCAGCGCGAGGACCCCGATGCGCGGGGCACTCACCAGCCGCGCACGCTCAACCGTTCGTTCTCGCCGAGCCCGCGCAAATCGAGCCCCGCCATCGGCTTCGCTCCACCAAGCGAGGTCGAGGCTTCGACGACGGCTTTCGGATCCTCGAAGTGCGTGGTCGCCGCCACGATCGCCTTGGCGTAGCGGAAAGCGATCCCGGGATCGATCTTCGGATAGCCGTGCTCGTCGTACACGGCTCGCCCGTCCTCGACGACGGCGGCCGCTTTGAAGATCCCGCTGCCGACGAAAATCCCTTCGGCCCCGAGCTGCATCATGAGCGCCGCATCGGCCGGCGTCGAGACGCCGCCCGCGCAGAACAGCACGACCGGCAGCTTGCCCTCGCGCGCGACCGCTTGCACGAGTTCGAGGGGCGCCCCGAGATCGCGCGCACGCGCAACCAACTCTTCGGGGCCTGCGCTCGCGAGTGCGGCGATCCCTTCGCGGATCGCGCGCAGGTGCCGAACGGCTTCGACGATGTTCCCGCTGCCGGCCTCGCCCTTGCTGCGGATCATGGCGGCGCCCTCGGCGATCCGCCGGAGCGCTTCGCCGAGATCGCGCGCGCCGCACACGAACGGCACGGTGAACGGCGCTTTATCGATGTGGTATTTCTCGTCGGCGGGCGTGAGCACTTCGGATTCGTCGACGTAATCGACCCCGAGCGCTTCGAGACACTGCGCCTCGGCGAAATGCCCGATCCGCGCTTTGGCCATGACCGGAATCGTGACCGCCGCCATGATGCGCCCCACGAGCGAGAGGTCGCTCATCCGCGCGACGCCGCCCGCGGCCCGGATGTCGGCGGGAATCCGTTCGAGCGCCATCACCGCAACCGCGCCGGCCGCCTCGGCGATCGCCGCCTGCTCGGGCGTCACCACGTCCATGATGACGCCGCCCTTGAGCATCTGCGCCAGCCCACGCTTGACCGTCGCCGTTCCGATTGCCCCGCCGCTTGCGCCGTTCATACGACCATCATACCATTACCGCCACTCGCATGACCCATCGCCGGCCTACAACGGCAGGTCGGGCGAGGGATCGTGGGTGACGATCGGGAGCGGAAGCGGAGGCGAGGTGTACGGCGCCTGCGAGCCGGACGCCGTCGCCGAGGGGAACGGCGCGGCCGGGGTGGCGGTCACCGGCGCGGGGCTCCTCGGCTTCGGCGTGGGGCGCGGTTTGGGTGCGGGCGGCGGGATCGGCGTCACCCGTGGGTCGGGGAACGCCGGGTCGGTTGCGACCGCAAAGATTTGGGTGCGCTTCCACGATTCGAGCGCGGCGGCGCCGCTCGGCTGCGGGCTCGGCGAGCCGAGCGGTACCGCTGCTCGGGCGATCGGTGCGCGGGTTGCGATCTGGAGGATCACCCGCCGGCCGAGCACATCGCCGATCAGAATGGCGGCGACCAGGACGCACGCGCCGAGCAAGAGAGTCCACGAAAGCCCCGCCCGCGGGCTCACCTAGCGTCCCGAACCAGAAATGGCGTGACACAAAGCGACGAGCGATTTTTCGTCGTCGCTAGGCTCGAGGAGCGTGGAATGGCCAGTCATTTGAGCGACGAGCAACAAAGCGACGGCGGAAAAGCGCCGAGCGACTGTCATGGCATTTCTGGTTCGGGACACTAGCGTACCGTCACGAGCCGGGGCTCTCCACCGCGCGAGGCTACGGCTCGGCGCTCGGCCCTTCCCGCCGAGGCGAATCAGGGGTCGCCGGGCGCGCCGGCCAAAGAGCGGCGGTGCGCTGCCTGCTCGCCCCGGCCAAGCTCAACCTCACGCTCGAGGTCCTCGGGCGCCGTCCGGACGGCTACCATACGCTCCGCAGCTTGATGGTCCCGATCGCGCTCTACGACCGGATCGAACTCGAGCCGAGCGCGCAGCCTTCATTTACGAGCGACGACCCGGCGCTGGCCGAGGACAACCTGGTCATGCGCGCGCTCGCTGCCGTCGGCGCAGGGGACCGCTTCGCCGTCCGGTTGCACAAAACGGTCCCGGCCGGCGGCGGGCTCGGGGGTGGTTCGAGCGATGCGGCAGCGATCGTGCGAGCGGCCATGGACGGCGAACTCGGCGTGCCGGCGCCCAGCGATCCGCTCGGCTCGGCGCGCGCCCTAGGAGCCGACGTTCCGTTCTTCCTCGCCGGGACGGCGGCGCTCGTCGAGGGGATCGGCGAGCGCGTCACACCGCTCGGGGCGCTCCCGCCCTGGTGGGTCGTGGTGGTACGGCCGCCGCTCGCGATCGGAACCGCGGCAGCCTACGGCTTGCTCGATCGGGCGCGGGAAAGCGCGCCGCCGCTAAGCCGGCCGCGTGCAAGCAGTGCGACGCTCGCAGCGAGCGACGCGCTGCAGCGAGCCGACTTCGCAGCGCTGCTCGAACATCTCCACAACGATTTTGGGGAGCCGATCGGCGCCGCATATCCCGAGGTCGCACACGCGGCGGAAGCGTTGCGCGCGGCCGGCGCGCGCGCCGCGCTGCTCTCGGGTTCCGGCTCATGCCTGTTCGCGCTTGCGTCCGACGAAGGCGAAGCGCGCGCGCTCGCCGAGCGGCTCGCGCCGTCCGCGGGTCGGGTCTTCGTCGCACCGTTTCACCACGAAGCGCGTTGGCGGTGACGGCGGTCGTCCTCGCGGGTGGCCCGCGCGACGCGGTCGCCCGGCTCGAACCGAGCGCGCCGAACAAAGCGTTCGTCGCGCTGGCCGGAAAAACGCTGCTCGAACGGACGCTCGAGCCGCTCGTCGCGGTGACAAATATCGAGCGCATCGTGGTCGTCGCGCCGCCGGCCGCGCAGTCGCTGTGCGCACGGTACGGCGCCGGCTTGTGCCGCGACGGTGCGACGATCGCCGCTAGCTTGCGTTCCGGCCTCGAAGGCCTCGCACCGGACGAACTCGTGCTGGTCGTCAGCTCCGATCTGGCGCTGCTGACGAGCGCGGCGCTCGAGAGCTTCGTCACTGCGGCCATCGCGGCCGACGCCGACGTCGCCTATGCGTGCGTCCCCAAAGCGGCGCACACCGGCCGTTACGCCGCGGTGCGTCACACCTGGGCGTACCTGCGCGAAGGTGCCTTCTGCGGCGGCGGCTGCGTCGCGTTGCGGCCGCGCATGCTGCCCGCGCTCGAACGCTTCCTGGCTCGCCTAGGCGCCGCACGGAAGGACCCGCGGCGGCTCGCGGCGATCTTCGGGGCGCGGATTCTCATCCGCTACGCGACCCGCCGGCTCGCGATCGCCGATGCCGAACGGCGGGCCCGCAACCTGCTCGGGGCGCGCGTCGCCGCGATCGTCTCGTCCTTCCCCGAGATCGCAGTCAACGTCGACTGCCCGGCCGACCTGACGATGGTCGCAGCGATGCTCAGCCCGGCCAGCGATTGAAGAGATCGTTCGGAATCGCGAACTGATCGAGGGCCTTGCCGACCGTGTGCGCGATCACGTCGTCGATCGTCTTGGGGCGCGCATACATCGCCGGCATCGGGGGCAGCAGCACGGCGCCGATCTCGGCGAGGTGCACGAGCGTCCGCAGGTGGCCGAGGTGCAGCGGCGTTTCGCGCACCACGAGCACCAGCGGCCGGCGCTCCTTGAGGCAGACGTCGGCGGCCCGCACCAAGAGATTCGCATTCAGCGAATGCGCGATCGCCGAGGCACTCCGCATCGAACAGGGGATGACCAGCATTCCGGAGGTGATGAACGAGCCCGAGGAGATCGCGGCGCCCAGATCGCCGTCGTCGTAGACGACGTGCGCGAGGGCCGTCAGGTCTTCAACCGTCAGATCCGTTTCGAGTGCGAGCGTATGCGAGGCTTGCGCGCTCAGCACCAAATGAATTTCGATGTCGTCGTGCGCGCGTAAGGCGCGTAGGGCGGCATACGCGTAGGCCGTTCCGCTCGCTCCGCTGACGCCCACGATCAACTTGCGCACGCCCGCACCGTTCCACCCGGCGCGGCGGGGTCCCGCACGCGGCAAGCCGAAGCGCAGCAC
>JBOHTX010000011.1:0-20003 GCA_050733855.1 Vulcanimicrobiaceae bacterium | reverse complement strand
GCGGCAAATACTTCCAGCAGCGAGCGCACTTCTCGCCGCCGGCGGGCGCGAGTTCGATGCGGACGTCGTCCGCGGCGAGCGCCGGATCGGCCGCCAGCGTGCAGGCCGAGACGACCAGCGCCTCCCTCAGCCCGTCGCCCAGCGCCGCGAGCCGCTCCCCGAGCGCCGACCCCGCAACGACGTGCGCCTGCAAGGCGAAATCGCGCGGCTCGGTGTGCGCGGCAACGGTCGCGCGCAGCTCGCGCAGGCGTTCCCAGAACCCGAGGTCGGCCCGATCCTGCGGCCCGGCCGCGCGCGGCCGCGGAAGATCGAGTTCGAAGACGCTCGCGCGTCCCGCGCGCAGCGCCTCGGGCAGATGCTGCCAAGCCTCTTCGGCGGTAAAGGAAAGGATCGGCGCCAGCATCGCCAGCATGCCTTCGAGGATCGCGAGCAAGGCGCTCTGTGCGCTCCGGCGCCGCAGGCCGTCGCGCTGCCCGGAGTACATCGGATCTTTGAGCAGATCGATGTAGAAGCGCGACAGCTCGCTCGTATCGTACTCGACCAGCGCCAAATAGACGTCGTGCAAGCGAAAGGCGCGGTAGTGCTCGGCGACCGCGCCCGCGAGCGCATCGAAACGCACGAGCGCGAGCCGGTCGAGCGGAACGAGCCGCTCGCGTGCCAGGCGTTCGCCCGGCGGGAGGTCGCCGACTAGCGAGAGCAGCATGCGCAAGCGGTAGCGCAGGTTGCGGTAGACGCTCGCGACCGCTTCGAGCAGCTTCTCGCCGAAGCGCATGTCGGCAGTGAACTCGACCGACGTCGCCCACAAGCGCAGCACGTCGGCGCCGTAGCGCTCGATCGCTTCGAGGGCGGGCACGTAATTGCCGGCCGACTTGTGCATCGCGCGCCCTTCGGCATCGACGACCCAGCCGGTCGTTGCGACGCCGCGATAGGGCGGCGCGCCGCGGGTCGCGACCGCGGTGACCAGATTCGAACGGAACCAGCCGCGAAATTGATCGGCGCCTTCGAGATAGAGATCGGCCGGCCAGGGCATGCCGCGCGGTTCGAGGACGGCGCGATGGGTCACGCCGGATTCGAACCAAATGTCGACGATGTTGAATTCTTTCTCGAAGCTCCGCCCGCCGCACTGCGGGCAGGTCAGGTGCTCGGGCAGGAAGCGCTCGAGCGGCTCCGTCCACCACAGATCCGAAGCGTTGGTCGATGACGGGGCGGGGTGCCCGTAGGAACGAAAAGCGCGCGCGAGGTTGCGGGCGAGTTCGGGATCGACGAGCGAGGTTCCGCAATCGCGGCAGACGACCGCCGGGATCGGCGTTCCCCAGGTGCGCTGGCGCGAGATGCACCACTCGGGATGGTTCGCGATCGTGGCCTGCATGCGCGCTTCGCCCCAAGCCGGATACCAGGCCACCCGTGGAATCTGCTCTTCGATGCGGCGGCGCAAGCGCCGGTGATCGAGTGCGATGAACCACTGCGCGGTCGCGCGAAAGATCAGCGGATTCTTGCAGCGCCAGCAGTGCGGGTACGAGTGCACGTGCTCTTCGCTTGCGAACAGCATCCCGCGCGCCGTCAGGTCCGCGACGATCTTCGGGTTCGCCTCGAAGACTCCCAGCCCGGCGTACGGCCCCGCCTCGGCGGTGAAGCGCCCGGCCGCATCGACGGGCGAGCGAACCACGAGGCCGTAGCGCATCCCGGTTTCGAAGTCGTCGGCGCCGTGTCCCGGTGCGGTGTGGACGGCGCCGGTTCCGGTTTCCAGCTCGACGTACTCGGCGCCGACAACGAGCGCGTCGCGGTCGGCAAACGGATGGCGAACCTTGGCGCCAATCAGGTCGCTGCCGGCAGCGCTTGCAAGCTGCAGCGGGAGCGCGCCCGGACTGCGCGCGAACACCGAGGCGGCGAGCGCTTCGGCAACGACCAGGTCTTCGTTCCCGTGACGGTAGAGTCCGTAGCGCGCGTCCGGCCGGAGCGCGATCGCTTCGTTGGCCGGGAGCGTCCACGGCGTCGTCGTCCAAATCAGGATCGAGAGCGGCCGCACGCCCTCGCGCGCGCTCGGCGCGAGCGTCCCGGCACGTTCGAAGCGCCCCAGCAACTCGTCGCGCTGTCCGTAGTTCGCCGGAAAGCGCACGAAGATCGAGGGCGACGTTCGTTCGCGATACTCGACTTCGGCTTCGGCGAGCGCCGTCTCGTCGTGCATGCACCACAGCGTCGCGCGCAGGCCCTTGTAGAGGTAACCGCCCTCGGCCAGGTCCGCGAGCGTCTCGACGATCGTCGCCTCGAACTCGGGATCGATCGTCCGGTACGGATGGTCGAACTCTCCGAAGACGCCCATCCGCAAGAAGGTCGCGCGCTGCACGTCGAGCCAGTGCTCGGCGCGTTCGCGGCACTTCGCGCGCAATTCGATCGGATCGATCTCGTGAAAATCGATCCCGAGGTGCTTGACGGTCTCGAACTCGATCGGCAGCCCGTGCATATCCCAGCCCGGCACGAAGCGCGCCGCCCGCCCTTCGAGCAACGCGACCTTGACGAAGATATCTTTGAGAACGCGATTGAGGAAGGTCCCCATGTGGACCTCGCCGTTGGCATAGGGCGGCCCGTCGTGCAGGATCCAGGGCGGATTCCCGACATTGCGCGCCAGCCGCCGCGCGTAAACGTCGCGTTCGCGCCACCACGCAACCCGCTCCGGCTCCCGCCGCGCAAGCTCGGCGCGCATGGGAAAATCGGTGACGGGAAGGCAGAGGGTCGCGCGGTAATCGCGCTCGAGCGTCGATTCGGAAGACATCGAACGGCTCTCGTTCGCGTGCGCGCGCGAGCGCCCCTCGCCGCTGAGAGCTTCACCCCGCGGCGCAGTCAAGGAGCGGTCGCGACGACTTCGGCCAATACCTCGACGTTACGGGCGGCGCGCGCGCGCATTGCGGGCAGCTTGTCGCGCAGTTGCTCCGCGGCTTGGTCGCGGCGGCTCCAGGCGGCGTCGAGCCTTTCGGCGCTGCAGGCGGCGGCGCGCTCGCCGGGCGTCCAGAGCGGCGGAAGCGGATACGCCAGATCTTCGAGTAAGGCAGAAACCTTCGGATCGTAGGGAACCGCCAAGAACGGCACGCCGAAGCGCGCCGCCAGGATCAGCGCATGCAGGCGAACGCCGATCACCAGGCTCGCGCGCGAAATTGCAGCCGCGACGGCGTCCAGGCCTTCGAGTGGGAGGAGCATCGGTTTCGAGTTGCAGCGACGGATCACGGCGGTTGCGGCTTCTGCATCGGCGGCGCCGGCGAACGGCACGAACGCGGTGCGGGCTCCGTACCGTTCCGCTAGGCGGTCGACCGAGGCCGCGAGTGCGGCGATTCCATCGGGCCAATGCGCGGTTTTGCGAACGGCCGCTACGACCAGCGGCCCGCCCACTTGCTCGTGCGCCGGCGGTGCGTCCGGCGGCGGGTCGTAGAGAAAGACCGGATCGGCGGTCCGTTCGATCGGCGTCCCCGGTACGAGGCTTGCGAGCAGCGCGCGCGAGCGCTCGTCGCGCACGGTGGCGGCCGAGAGACCGCGGCAGCATTCGCGCAGCGTCTGCTTTCCCCAAAAATCGAGCGGCCCGATCGATTGCGCGAAGATCATCGCCCGCCGTCCGGCGCGCAGCGCGCTCCGCACGATCCCGGCGTAGTAGAGCAAACTCCGCAAGCTGGTCGCGCTTTGCATCAGCCCGCCGCCGCCGGAGAGCAGGACGTCGCAGCGCGCGATCGCCTCGCGAATTGCGGCCTGCTCCCAGCGCGGCGCCGCGCTGATCCCGAGCTCTTGCGCCGTAACCTCCGGGGTTGCCGAGAGCACCTCGATCTGCGCAAGCGGAAAGCGCGTGCGCAGCGCCGCCACGATCGTCGCAAGGATCGCTTCGTCGCCGAGATTACCGAAGCCGTAATAGCCGCTGAGGAGAATCCGCAATCAAGCGTCCGTTTAGGCGGCGCGGGTCGAGCGGCGTTCGTCGCGCACGGCGAGCCGTGCCTCGATCAGGCGGTAGAGCGCGATTGCGAGCGCGCCCAGCACGATTCCGATCACGGCTCCGTTGAAGACCCGCAAGAGCGAGACCTCGAGCGGCGTGTGGAGGTGCGAGAAGGTATCGACGACGTCGGAGGTGCCGATCGCGATCCCGATCGCGAAGGCCCAGCCGGCGACGCGTTTGCGCTCGAGGCGCAGGGCCGGTAGCAACATCATCAGCGGGAAGCCGATCAAAAACTCCTTGAATCGGGGGCGTACGCCGAGCACGGCGGCGAGATCGGAGCGCAGCGCGAGTTCGAACGGCGTCGGCGCGATGTCGCTTTGATTGCCGGTCCGCGAGATGTACACGACGGCGCCGAGCGCGATGACGATCAGGGCGACGAGCGCGCCGAGGCGGATCGGCGAACGCAGGCTTGCGCCGAACTGCGGGGGCTCGCGCCCGAAGCGTCGGGTGTAGACGTAGAGCAGGAACGCGACCAGCGGCGGTACCGCGAAAACCAGCTTGACGCCTTCGAAGCGTTCGATCTCTTCCATCAAGAGCGGGACGCTCAGCAGCCCGACGACGACCAGCGCTCCGCCGAGCGCGAAAGCGGTCGCGAGCCCGAGCGTGCGCAAACCGGCGAGCAGCGCCCCGCCGTAGCTCGCCGGCGGCGCCGAGGTGAAGGCACGCGGGATCGCAACGACGCCCATCACCGCGAAGCCGATCGCGGCAAAGAGCGCGAGCAGTTTGCGGACGGCCAGGTCCCCCCCAACGAGGTAACCGGCGCCGAGCAACGCGAGATCGAGCGCGACCAGCGCGTAGACGAGCCGGGGCCGGCGCAGCCCGAAGGCCTCGAACAGCAGCACGTAGATCGCCGGGACCGCGAGCGACACGAGCCCGATCAGCAGCGGGTTGAAACGGAAGCCCGCGATCGGAGAGGCGCGTCCGAGCAAAAAGCCGCGCGCCCGCAGGCCGTCCGCGATCGCGCGCACGATCGCCACGTTGGTCGCTTCGAGCGACCCACCGGCGACGCCGTGCAGGTACGGTCGCAGGTAGACGACGCGGATGTTGCGTTCGCGGACCCCGAGCAGGTAGCGCGCGACGATCTCCTCGGGTTTGAGTTTGTCGAGTTCGAGCTTCGAGATCGCCTGCACGCGCGTGGTGCGCGCGATCGCCAGCCGCGCGAGGCCTTCGGTGCCGCGCTGAATTTGACTGTCGGAATAGACTTCGATCGCACCGAAGTTCAGACCGCTACGGTCGAAGGCGGCCGCCGCGTCGGCAAGATGGTCGGGATAGCCGAGCACTTCGTTGCGCTGACCGAAAAAAATCATGGTCGCGGGGCGCTCGTGCCGCTCGACCGCGCGAAAGATGCGAGCGATCGCGGTCGGCCCGTACCGCTCGTCGTTTTGGATGCGCGGATCCAGATAGAGGTGCACCGTGCGTGCGAGCGCGAGCGGCCCTGCGGGCAAGCCGAGACCAAGCGCATTGAAGTAGTCGAGCTGCGTCCGGACCGCGATGATCGTCGGCCGAGCGGGCCGCACGACGCGGACGGCGTGCGCGCCGACGTGAGCACGCAGCTCGACCAGAAAACGCGTGACGTCGGACGGGTCGCGCACGATCAGGTAGAGGTCGCGCGCGGAGAGCGCGCCGCGCCGCGCCAGCCGAGCCAGCGTCGGCTCGGCGAGCCCGGTGAGCTTGGCTTGATCGATCAGGTTCTGTCCGGAGTAGACCGCTGCGCCCGGACTCGCGTTGACGTCGCCGCCGAGCTGTTCGGAGACCGCCAGCGAGGTGAGCCCCGCGCGGCGCAAGGCGATCAGCAGCCGCTCCTGATCGTAGCCGTTCGAGCGGGCGAAATCGGCGAAATCCGTCTCGTCCATCGCGATCTCGACCCGCCGTGCCGCGCGTTCCTTGCCCTCGCGCACGAGCGCGACGTACAACGAAGCGAGCAGTCCGATGACCAGCAGGGCCGAGAGGGCCAGGCGATAGCGGCGGGGGGCGCTCATCGGCTCTTCGGGGCAGGCGAGTGCGAGATGACGGCCTCCGTCGCGGTGCGGGTCGCCGGGAGGTTCGCCGCAACGCTCCGCCCGGACCCCCGTCCTTGACGAGCAACGGACCCCTCCGGTATAGTCGTCGCACTCAACTGATCGCCATCCTCTTGGTGGAACGCTTGTCGCTCACTCATCCAGCGCACGCGGATCGCACCGATGTCGGACGCGACGTACGCATCGCCCTGCTGGGATGCGGTACGGTCGGCAGCGGCGTCGCGCGACTCCTCGTCAACGCGACCTCGTCCGTCCCGGCGCGCAGCGGCGTCGATTACTGGCTCGCGGGGATCGCGGTCCGTTCGCTCGCCAAGCCGCGCCCGCCGGAGATTCCGAGCGAGCTGTTCGGCGACGATGCGCGCGCGCTCGCCTGCGATCCCGAGATCGACGTCGTGATCGAGTGCATCGGCGGCTCCGGCATCGCGGCCGAGCTGGTCGTTGCGGCACTCGAGCGCGGCAAACACGTCGTCACCGCGAACAAGGAGTTGCTCGCGACCCGCGGTCCCCAACTGCGGGCGCTGGCGGCGGCGCACGGCGTCACGATCGCCTGCGAAGCGGCGGTCGGCGGCGCGATCCCGATCGTGCGCACGCTCGCCGAATCGCTCGCGGGCGAAGAAATCCTCGAAGTCGGCGGGGTCCTCAACGGGACGACCAACTTCATCCTCTCGCAGATGTTCGAGGGCGCGACCTACGAACGCGCGCTCGCCGAAGCGCAGCGCCTCGGCTTCGCCGAAGCCGATCCGCGCAACGACGTCGAGGGGATCGACGCCGCGCACAAGCTCGCGATCCTCGCGCAGCTGGCCTTTCGCCGCGCGCTGACCACCGACGAGATCCCACGCAGCGGGATCGTGGCGCTCGTCCCCGCCGACCATTCGCTCGCACGCCGCGCCGAGCTGCGTCTCAAGCTCGTCGCCTGCGCGCGCGCGGAATCCTCGATCGTAACGCCCGCCTACGTGCCCGTCGCGCACCCGTTCGCGCATCCGGTCGGTCCGCAGAACTGCATCCGCGTCATCGGCCGCAACTCCGGCTCGCTCACCTTCGCCGACGCCGGCGCCGGCGGGTTTCCGACCGCCTCGTCGGTCGTCGGCGACGTGGTCGCCGTCCTACACCGGATCGCGGCCGGACGGATCGTCGGCACGCCGACCGCCGACGAACGCCTGGCGCCGGAGCGTGCGCCCGAAGCCGCCGTTTCGCTGCGGCGGATCGTACGGCTGCGCAGCCTCGGCGACGTGCGCCCGGCGCTGCTCGGACTCGGCGAAGCCGGGATCGCCGCCGAACCGCTCGGCGATCTGCCGGCCGTCATCAGCGAACCGCTCGGCGAGCCGCGCGCGGCCGAGGTAGCGGCCGCGGTCCGAACGCATCACGTTGCGGCGCAAAGCACGATCCCGCTGTGGGAAGACATCGCGTCCGAAGCGCCTTCCAGCAACGTCAACCATCGTCCGCAACCGCATCGCCGAGCCAAAACAATCCCCGTCTCGTAACCCCATACCGCGCGTCCTTCGCTCGGTCATCTCAGCCACCGGCACGAGGAGCACCATGTCAGAGCAACCCTACCAACTCGAAACGGCCGCGATCCACGGCGGTCACGCGGGCGATCCCGGGACCAAATCCCGCGCCGTCCCGATCTTTCAAACGACCTCCTACACGTTCGACGACGCCGACCACGCCGCGCGCCTGTTCGCGCTGCAGGAGTTCGGTAACATCTACACCCGCATCATGAACCCGACGAGCGACGTGCTCGAGCAGCGGATCGCCCAGCTCGAGGGCGGCGTCGGGGCGCTCGCGCTCGCGAGCGGCCAAGCCGCAAACATCTACGCGATCCTCAACGTCGCGCGGGCCGGCGACCACGTCGTCTCTGCTTCTTCGCTCTACGGTGGAACGTACTCGGCGTTCGTCCATACGCTGCCGAAATTCGGGCTGCAGATCGAGCTGGTCGATCCGGCCAAAGCCGAGAATTTCAGGCGCGCGCTCCGTCCCAATACCAAGGCGATCTATGCCGAGACGATCGGCAACCCCAAGGTCGACGTACTCGATATCGAAGCGGTCGCCGCGGTCGCGCACGAAGCGAAGATTCCGCTCATCGTCGACAATACATTGGCGACACCGTATCTCTTGCGGCCGCTCGAATACGGGGCAAACGTGGTCGTTCATTCGGCGACCAAGTTTATCGGCGGCCACGGCACCTCGATCGGCGGACTGCTGGTCGACGGCGGGAACTTCGATTGGGCCGCTTCGGGAAAATTCCCGGAATTCACCGAACCCGACGAATCCTATCACGGCGTCCGCTACGTCGCCTCGTTCGGAAATCTCGCCTACATCATCAAGGCGCGCGTGCAGCTCTTGCGCGATCTGGGTGCCGCACTCGCACCGTTCAACTCGTGGCTCTTCCTGCAAGGCCTCGAGACGCTCGGAGTGCGGATGGAGCGGCATTGTAAGAACGCGCTCGAGGTCGCCGAGCATCTGCGCGAGCACCCCGACGTGGTCTGGGTCTCGTATCCGGGCCTGCCCGATCATCACTCGCACGCGCGCGCCAAAAAATATCTGCCCAAGGGCGCGGGCGCGATCCTCACCTTCGGGATCCGCGGCGGAACGGCGGCGGCCAAGGCCTTCATCGACCGGCTCAAGCTCTTCTCGCTGCTGGCCAACGTCGGCGACGCGAAGTCGCTCGTCATCCATCCGGCGACCACGACCCACCAGCAGCTCTCCGTCGTGCAGCAGGTCGAAGCGGGCGTCACCGACGACATGATCCGGCTCTCGGTCGGGATCGAGGACGTGCGCGACATCGTCGCCGATCTCGATCAGGCGCTCGAAGGCGCGCGCGAGGCGGGCCGCCGCCCGGTGCTCGCCGGGGCGTGAGCCTCGCGCCCACGGTCGAACGCGATGTCGCGATCGGCGCGCTCGCGCTCGACTGCGGACGCACGCTCGAGAACGTCGTGCAGCGCCTCGCCGTCTATGGCACGCCGCGCGCCGACGGCGCGAACGTGGTGTTGGTCGCGCACGCGCTCACCGGTTCGGCGCGGAGCGCCGACTGGTGGCCCGGAATCGTCGGCCCGGGGAAACTGCTCGACCCCGAGCGCTTCGCGATCGTCGGCATCAACGCGCTCGGGGGCTGCTACGGTTCGACCGGGCCCGGGTCGCTCGCGCCGGACGGCGCGCCCTACGGCGAGCGCTTTCCGCTCGTCTCGGTACGCGATTTGGTGCGCGCGCAGCGTGCGGCCTTGCGCGAACTTGGAATCGAACGGCTGGCGCTGACGATCGGCGGCTCGCTCGGCGGAATGCAGGCGCTCGCCTGGGCGCACGAGGCGCCGCGCGCGCTCGGCGGCGCGATCGCGCTCGGCGCGTACGATTGGTTCGCACCGATGGGGATCGCGCTCAACGCGGTCGCGCGCGAAGCGATCCGGATCGCGCGGACGCCGCGCGAAGGGATCGAACTGGCCCGCAAGATCGCGATGCTCACGTATAAGTCGGGCGCGCTCTTCGACCGCCGCTTCGAGCGCCGCTTCGATCGCAAGGGCGGCGACCCGACCCGCGAGCCGGCCGCTCGCTTCGACGTCGAAGGCTATCTCGATTACCAAGGCGCGCTCTTCTCCGCACGCATGGACCCCGCCAGTTACCTCTCGCTCACCCGCACGATGGATATCTACGACCTTCGCGCGCTGCCGATCCCCGAGCCCTTCCCGGCTCTCGTCTTCGTCGGGATCGGCGAAGATTGGCTCTTCCCGCAATCCTACGTGCGCGCGGCCGCCGAACGCTACGCACGTGCCGGCGTCCGCAGCACCTACCTCGAACTCCCCTCCGACCACGGCCACGACGCCTTCCTCGCCGAACCCGAATCGCTGAGCTCGTAGCTGCGCCCCGAGATCGAGCGGTTGCTTTTCGCCGACAGCGCGGACGTGCGGTAGAAGCCGGCTGCGCCCGGCGTCTGCGGAACTGCGCGAACCACCGCTAGCCCGCGAGCAGAGCACGTCAAGGTATGCGGTTGCCACAGAAGGTGACCGTCGATGCCGATCTCGTCGAGCAACGCCAGCAGGCACGCATAGCCGCCGAAGAACGCGTGCAAGCCGCTTTCGAGGATATCGCCGTCGCGGTCCCGCCACGACGACGGTTTGTCCCGGAGGATCGGTCGCTTCTCGAGGATGCGGACGGGTCTTCCAGCGCGGGCAAGGGAGAGCGCGATCGCCAGCCCGGCTCGCTGTGCGTTCACCTCGGCCCGTTTGCCAAGGCATCGGGCGTAGCGTGCGCAGAATCTCGCGCGAGTGAGCGTGCTCGGTTGGCTCTTGGTCGCGGTGCAAGCGCTCTTGGCCGCCCGCGTTCTCACCCGGATGTGCGCATCGGCCCGCGAGATCCGGATTCACGCGAGCGGCACTGCGGCCGACCCGCGCTCGATCGCGGTCGTGGTTCCGGTGCTCGACGAAGAACGCCGCCTCGGCGCGTGCCGCGCCGCGCTTTCCGCCCAGCGCGAAGCGGTGCGCGAGATGCTCGTCGTCGGACGATTGCTGACGGCCGCAAGCGAGGCCTGAGATCGGCGCGTATACCACGCTCGGCATGCAGGCGCTCGCGCGGGCGAGCACCACGCGACTGCAGGTCCGCATCGAGGGGATCGAACACGTCCCGGCGCGCGGCCCGGCGATCCTCGTGTGCCGTCACTTTCACTACCTCTACGACGGCGCGATCCTGATGGCCGCGCTGCGCCGGCCGGTCCGCTTCGTCGTCGCCCTCGACTGGGCGCACGGGCGCGGACGCCAGCTCATGGAGGTGCTGTGCGAATGGGCGGAATGGCCGACCGTGCTGCGCGCCGCGGCCCCGACGCAGGGGCTGCGGACGCCACCCGACACACCGGCCGAACGCCGCCGCTACGCCCGCGTTGCGCTGCTTCGCTGCACGCAAGTCCTCGCGCGCGGAGAGTTGCTGGCGATCTTCCCGCAGGGGTCGCCGACGATCGATCCGCTGGCGCCGCGCAATGCGACCGCCGGCTGGTTGCCGTTCGCCGGCGGATATCTGACGGTCGCCGAACGCGCGCGCCGGCTGGGGCTCGCCGTGCCGCTAATTCCGACCGGGTTCTCGTACCGCGGCCAGGCCGAGCGGCCTGCGAGCGTCACGCTGCGTTTCGGGGTACCGGAACGGATCGCGAGCGCATGCGAACGGAGCGCGACCGGCGCGCGCCTCGAAGCGCGGGTCCGCGTGCTTTCGGCTGAGGCGTGATGTCTACGTGGGCCAGTCCGGGGAGCGGCGCTCGAGAAAGGCGGAGATCCCTTCCGCGGCGTCCGCGGCGAGTGCGTTTGCGCTCATGATCTCCTGCGCGTAGGCGTAGGCTTGGTGCTGCTCGAGTTCGATCTGCCGGTAGAACGCGGCCTTTCCGAGTTCGACGACTCGCGCGCTGGCCTCGGCGATCTTGCGCGCGAGCGCCAGCACCTCGTCGTGTAGGCGCTCGGGGGGTACGACGCGGTTCACCAGGCCCCAGGCGGCCGCGGTCTCGGCGTCGATGAACTCGCCCGTCAACAGCATCTCCATCGCGCGTTTGCGGCCGACGGCGCGCGTCAGCGCGACCATTGGGGTCGTGCAAAACAGCCCGATCTTCACACCCGGGGTCGCGAAGCGCGCATCGCCGGCCGCAATCGCGAGATCGCAGCCGGCGACCAGTTGGCAGCCCGCGGCGGTCGCGATCCCGGCGACTTCGGCGATCACCGGCTGCGGAATGCGCTGGATCGTCTCCATCAAGCGCACGCAAGCTTCGAAGATCGTGCGGGCCTGCGCGAGGTCGCCCTCGGCTCCGACGCAGCGCACCTCGCGCAGATCGTGCCCGGCCGAGAAGGCCGGGCCCTCGGCACGCAGGATCGCAACCCGCACGCCGCGGTCGGCGCCGAGTGCTTCGAAGGCGGTGCGTAACTCCTCCATGACGGCGAGCGACAGCGCGTTGCGCCGCGCGGGGTTCGCGAGCACCAGCGTCGCGATCGGTCCCGCGCGCTCGAGGCGGACGGGCGAGCTTTCGCTCGCGCTCGCTTTGGTCGTTTCGATCATGCTATCTCCCCGGCGCACCGCGTCGGCAAGGTGTTTCGTCACGGCTGCGCGGACGGCCCGCGCTGCGCTTTCCTAGCGCGCGCGAGCTGCGAGCCAGCGGCGCGCGGCGATCGCTTCGAAGAGCACGGTGAGGATCGCGGCGTAGACGATGATCTTCTGCGCGGTCGCTTGCACGAGCGCTCCGAAGGGCGTGCTGGTGGGCGGCCCCGCGAACAGCATGCCGAGATAGACGGCGAGCAGCACCGCGAAGGCAGCGAAGCCGAATGCGAGCCGCCGCCGTCCGTCGGTCGCGCCCCAGGCTGCGAAGCCCGCCAGCAGCGCCGCCACGAAGAACGAGGCGAAAGCCAGGCGCACGAACCCATTGTGCGCTCGCAGGTAGAGGTTCCACGGGGTCGCCGCGACGCCGAGGAAGCCGACGCCGGTCGCCACCGAAAAGACGACGGCCCCGAGCGCCAGCCGCCGCGAACGGCTCGCGCACTCGAAGAGCGCCGCGTAGGCGGCGAAGAAGAGTGGCGTCGAGAACGCGACTCCGGCAAGCGCAATGCAAAACAGGACCAGCGAGGCGGTGTTGTCGTGACGGCCGTAGGTCGTCGTCTGGCCGAGATCGCTGAAGAAGTTCGCAAAGAAGGCGTAGCCGCTGCTCGCCGGATCGCCGACGCGGCCCCCCGGATAGAGCAGCATCGCCGCGACCGTGAGCACCAGGAAGGCGGCACTAGCGGCGATCGCGACCGCAAAGGCCGCCGCGGCGCGCGGCTGCCTACCCGGGGACTCGATCATGCGCGCCGCGCTTCGTGCCGTGGCGACCGTGCACCCGCGGCCGGAGGCTGGAGTGCCACCACGGTGGCATCGCATCGTGTGAGCATCGTCACAAATGGTGGTCGATCCGAGCGTTCTTTTTGCGCGCGACCCCGAAACGCGCGTCCGCGAGTTCTTGGGGCGTCGCAGTCACGATCCGCGCATCGACGATGTCCGGCGCTTGCTCGCACGGCTCGATCTCGAGCGCAAGCTGGCCCTGATCGACACGCTCGAAGCGTTCGATGCGATCCCGAACGCCCCGGAATGGATCTATTTCGCGGTCAGCGCGGATCTGGTCGGCGCCATCGAGATCGCAACCGGCAGGCTCTGCGAAGCGCAAAACGCCGCCGCCGAAACGATCTCCGAGGTGCAGGACGAGCTGCGCGCGCTCACCGCAGCAGTCGCCGGCGCGGCCGCGTCGGTCGAGGCCGGTGAAGGGCGTGTCCGGGCGGCAGCCGCCAAGGCCTCCGCCGAACTGGCCGGGGCGGTCGCCGGGACGGCCGAGTGCCTCGGCCGCAGCGCCCTCGAGGGCTTTGCACAGGCCCGGAGAGCGAGCGAGCAGCGCGAGCGCCGTCGGAGCCTCGTCGACCGCTGGTTTCTGGGCCTTGCGCTTGCCTTCGCAACGGTGGCATTCCTCGGCGGGCTCGCCCTCGGCGACCGCGCTTTCGGCGGCCTCGATCGCAGCCGCGCCGGCGCCACACTCGCCGGCAAGGCCGACGCCTTTTACGTCCAGCGGCAAGAGACGGTCGCGTCGCTGCTCGCCGCGGCACGCCTGCGCCACCTAGGGCAAGCGAGCGCCTTCCTGCGCTCCGAGCTGCGGAGGTGAGCGCCGCGCCGGCGGTCGTCGCTCCCTCGGCGCTCGATGGGCCGGTCCTCAGTGCGAACGGCCTCGTGCGCGTGCTCGACGCAGCGATCGGCGCGTCGCTCGCGCCGCTCCGCGCCAGCGACGAAGGCTGGTCGCCGCCGGTCGCCTCAGGCGCCGTCTGCCGGGCTCTCGCAGCGCTTGGGCCGCTCGAATTCGCGACCGCAAGTGGCGGGATCGCCTCGCTCTCCATGCGGGCCATGTGCGCTCCACCGGGCAGCGTCCGGCCGGAAAACGGCACGATCGCGATCCGGGTGCTAGGCGAGGTGGCGGGCGGCGGCGGCTACTTGGGGACGGCTCGCTTGGTCGCTCGGACACGCCTGGGCGCCACTCTCCGCTTCACCGACCCCGACGACGACGGCGAGTTCGAACCCGCCACCTTCGGACTCTACTACGACCGCAGCGAACGAGCGTTTTCCGAGGGCTTCGCGGGCGAACGTCCGCAGCGCGCCGGCGCCTACGTGGTCCCCGCCGCCTGCGGCTCCCTGGGCGGGCCGCCGCTCGGCCTAGCGCTTCCGCTCGGCGCGTTCCTCGGTCTGCGCCCGGCCCTCGGCTACGACCTCGACCCGCGGCCCGAGCGCGCGACGAGAGAACTCGCCGCCCGGAACCCGTACCTGCTGCTGCTCTGCGTCGCGGTCGCCCAGACGCGCCTGATCGCGCGGACGCTCGCCGCCGACCGACGCGCGTCAGCCACGCCCGGCGCGCGCTGGCGCCCGCTCACGTGACGTCCCGCGCAAACTCATCTCCGGCAGAGCTGGGACCCAATGGGCCGCCGAGTGGCGGCCCGGGGGGAACGGGGGGAACGCCCCGTTGTTCAACGCGGGCACGCCGCCCCGGCCTTCGCGCAGTCCGATCTTCGGCAGCGTTGGGGGCCGGCGAGTGCCGGCCCGGGGGGGAACGGGGGGCACGCCGCCCCGTTGTTCAACGCGGGCACGCCGCCCCGTTTTCAAACTGGGCGATGACGGGCTCGAACCGCCGACCTTCACCGTGTAAAGGTGCCGCTCTCCCAACTGAGCTAATCGCCCCGGCCGCGAGGCCTTCGGCTCGCTGCCCGCCGGGCCTTTGCGCGCCACGAGCCTGCCGTTCTATCAAGAAGCGCTTACGCGCGCGTTCGGGCGCCATCCTAAACCGCGTGCCCCTCGAGGCCGACGATCAATGGTGAATCCACCTGGAGCCGCCGCGTGCCCGCACGCTCGAATGCGGCCTCGGCTTTTCCCTTCTCCCCGGGAGACCACACGACGATGAGCGCGAACGAGTTAGCCGCGCCGGCGATCACCACCAAGCGATCGGTGCTGTTCACGATCCTGCTGATGTGCGGGGTGCTGCTGTTCACCTTCGCGCTCTTCGGCATCGTGTTGACGAACGTTCGCAGTTCGATCCGTTCCAACGCCGGTCTGACCGCAACCGCGGTCGCGAGCCGCCAGGCGGCGCTCGCTCAAGAGATCAGCCGCGACCTCTACCAGATCGGCGAGGAACGCCGCGCCAAGGCACCGCTCGCGCAGACGCAGAGCGATCTGATTACGGCGGCCAGCGACTTCGAGGCGACCGCGCGCGCGTACGTCGGCGGCGGCACGACCGTCGATCCCTTGACCGGCAAGGCGGTGACGATCGAAAAACCGAGCGATCCGGAGGCGGTCGCGTTCGCTGGGCGCATCCTCGCGAATTGGGAGACGCTCAAAGCCGCGCTCGGCCCGATCGCGCGCGGGACCCCGACCCTGGCGGAACTTGCGGAGGCCGAAGCGACCGCGCAAGCCACCTCGAGTTCGCTCGTCGGCGACGCCAACGCGTTCGCTCTACGCATCCAGAGCGATCTGGCTGCGGAGCTGCACCGGCTCGACGTGCTCCGCAGCACGCTCACGGCGCTGGCGGTCCTGTGCTTCGTGCTGATCGTCGGTTCGCTCTTCGCGCGGGTCAGCGAGACGCAGCGCCAAGTCGGCGCCTACGCCGAAGACCTCGAGCACCGCAACCGCGAACTCGACCGCAGCGCCCGCGAACTCTACGATGCCAAGACCAACTCCGACCTGATCATGGATACCGTCAATCAGGGCCTGTTCCTGATCGACGGAAAATTCTTGATCCAGGGCCAGTACTCGCGCGAACTCGAGGGCATCTTGCGGATGCCGAACCTGGCGGGCTTCAACTTCCTCAACATCCTGCAGCGCTTGCTGACCGAGCGCATGTTCAACACCTCGAAGGACTACCTCGACCTGCTCTTCGATGTGCGCCGCCGCGAGCGTACGGTCCTCAAGGTCAATCCGCTCGATGAGATCGAGGTCAACTTCCCCAACCCGCAGGGCGGCTTCAGTTCGAAGTTCCTGAACTTCTCGTTCCGGCGCATCGTCGAGGGCGGCGAGATCAAGCGCGTTTTCGTCGCGGTCTCCGACATCACCGATCGCGTCCAGCTCGAGCGCGAGCTGCGCCAATCCGAGGCCAAGAAAGAGAAGCAGTTCGAATTGCTGCTCGGCATCTTGCACGTGGAACCGCGCGCGCTCGACGATTTCGTGAGCGTCGCTCTGGCCCAGGTCCACGAAATGAACGACGCCCTGCGCGCTCAAGATTTTGCGACCGCCAACGCGGGCACGATGGACCTTTTGCGCAAGCGGCTCGATGTCGTCTTCCGCTGCGTCCACAGCATCAAGGGTCACGCCGCGCTCCTCAAACTCGAGTACTTTCTGAAAACCTGCGAAGAATTCGAGCGCAAGATTTCCGAACTGAAGAACCGCTCGGCGCTCGGCGGCGACGACTTCCTCTCGATCGTCATCATGCAGTCGGATCTGCGCGTTGACCTCGACGAGTTGCAAGAGCTGCGCACGCGCTTTCTCGGAATCAGTGCGGGCTTGGTGGCGCGCGCCGGCGGCGAATCGCCGGTTCCGAATGCGCTGCGCGAGATCAACGGCGCGAGCAACGGGCTCGCGCCGAACGAGCCGCGCTGTCCGCTCGGGAACGACGTGGCCTCGCTCGCCCAGACGCTCGCGGAGCGGCTGGGAAAACCGGTGCGGGTCGAGGCGGCCGAGTTCGACAGCCGCGGCTTCCCGGAGGAGCATCGCCTGATGCTCAAAGACGTGCTGATCCAGCTCACGCGCAACGCCATGACGCACGGCATCGAAGAGGGCGGGCTGCGCGACGCCCTGCGCAAGCCGGCGACCGCGGTCATCACCCTCAAGAACGTGCCCGGCGCAAGCGATAGCTTCGGGTTCGCTTTCCGCGACGACGGCGCCGGGCTCAATCCCACCAAGATCAAGCGCCGGGCCGTCGAGCAAGGCCTTCTTTCCGAGGACGAGGCCCTGCACTATCGCGACGCCGATGCCGCCGTGTTGATCTTCTCGGACGGCTTCTCGACCGCCGGCGACGTCTCGGTCGACGCCGGACGCGGCATGGGCATGAGCGTCATCAAGCACAACATCGTCGACCGGCTCGGCGGCGAGATCTTCATCGATTCGGAGCCGGGCAAGTTCACTCAGTTCACCTTCCTGGTTCCCCGCGTGGCCGCGGGCCAGCTCGTCCGTCAATAAGGGACCCCATGAAGTTGCTCATCGTCGACGATTCGAACGTCATCCGCCGTTCGATCGAGCGCAACGTGCGCCGCCCCGATTACGAAATTCGCGCCGCCGGCAACGGCTTCGAAGCGCTGCGCGTCTTCGACGATTTCGAACCCGACGTGGTCACCATGGACATCACGATGCCGGAGATGGACGGGCTCTCCTGCGTAGACGCGATCATGCGCAAGAAGCCGGATACGCGCATCCTCGTGATCAGCGCGCTCGCCGATAAGCCCACGGCCGTGGAAGCCGTCAAGCGCGGCGCGCAAGGCTTTTTGCTCAAACCGTTTAGCGCCGAGACCCTCAACGCCGAACTCGCCGAGCTGTTTGTGGAGGCATAATGTCAGAGGATGATCTGAAGATCTTCATCAGCGGCGCCTCCAACTATTTCACGCAGGTCGGCCGCTCGGCGGCCGAGATCAGCACGCCCTTCGTGCGCGAGGACGGCGAACGGGTCACCTACGACTTCTCGGCCGTGATCGGCGTCAGCGGCTCGCAGCGCGGCTGCGTCTACTTTTCGGCCCCGCGCGAGATGGTCTCGCGGTTGGTCACGCTCTTCGGCGAACCCGAACACAGCGACGACATCTACGCCGATTTCGTCGGCGAGATCGCCAACACGATCGCCGGCAACGCCCGCGAGCAGCTCGGCAGCAGCTTCATGATCTCGGTCCCGGTCGTCTTTCGCGGCCAGGCCGAAGCCGTCCGTTTCCCGCAAGACGCCCCGACCTTCGTGATCCCGGTACTCTGGGAGGGCTATCGCTCGGCCCTCGTCATCTCGCTCAAAGACGATCCGACCTTCAACCGCAATGGCGTCACCCTGCGGGTCGCGGTCTAGGAGCAGCTTCGCGCTGCGCGGCTCAGCCGGCTCGCTTGCGCTGGTGGAGCATGAAGGTATTCCCTTCGCTATCCCGTGCGAAGGCGAACGAGCAGACCGGCGATTCGAAGATCTCGCCCGCGTAGAGGAACTCGACGCCGCGCTCCCGGTACCGCGCGACGGCCGTCCGAATATCGGCGACGCCGAAGCTCGCGCTGTTGCCCTCGAGCCACGTCTCTTGCTTGTCCAAGGCGAACGTGCTCCCGTCCGCCAGCGTGAACTCGACGAAGTCGGCGGCGAAGGCCGTCGTTACCGTCATGCCGAGCGTGTCGCGATAGAAGGCCAGCGCGCGCTCCATGTCTTTCACGAAGTAGCGGGTGAAGTCGAGGCCGGTGATCGGGCCGGCCGCCGCTGGATCGGGGGTCGTCATGCGCTCCCCCGTTCATCCTCGAACGCGCACTTCCGGCACCACCCCCGCCGGCTTCGCCGATCGCGGCCTCAGGCGGCGTCGGTCGGGGGTGGAGCCTCGCCCAGGACGCCGAAATCGCGCGCGATGCGGTCGACGACGGCCTGGCCGCTCCCTTCGTTGAACGGCGGTTGTTCGGCGTTGCGCGCGCGGCGGCCGCCAAGTAAGCCGAAGATGCCGCGGCGTTCGCGCTCGTCGCCGGCGGCTTCATCGGCCGCTGCCACCCGCTCGGGGACGGCAGCGAGGTTCGGCGCGGGTCGCGAAACGCGCACGTCGGCGTTCGGCGGCGGCGCCTGCGGAACCAGGTCGGGTTCGGCTGCCGGCGCGGGCGATGCGTCGTCTGCCGCGACTCCCCCTCCGAAAGTCCCGTTCCTTGCGGCAGCCGTTGCCGCGCTCTCGGTCGCGCCGTTCATGGCTGCGGGGCCAGTCGGAACGGCAACCGCTGGGGTTTCGGCGCCGCTCGCCGGTGGCGGCTCCGTCTGGGCCGCGACCGCCGCGTCGTCCTCCGGCGAGCGCGCCGCGCTCGTCGTGCGAATGGGCGGTTTGGGCCGGATCGCGGTGCGCGTCGCCATCAATTCGGCAAGGCGGCGTTCCGCGTTCTCGCGCTCGCGGGCGGCTTGCAACTCGGCGGCACGCAGGTCTGCCAGCTGCTGCTCGATCTGCTCCCGCTCGCGGGCGATGCGCACGGTCGCGAGTTGCTCTTCGAGCTGGGCGCGTTCGTGCGCCAGGCCCAGGCCTTCGTCGCGCCGCACGGCGACGGTCCGCTCGAATTCGCCGAGCGACTGCTGCTGCTCGAGCAGCCGGTCCTGTGCTTCGAAGCGACGGCGTTCGAGTTCGGCGACCTGCTCTTCGATCAGCGCTCCGATCGATTTCTCCTCGCCGACGTGACCTTCGAGCTCGACCCGCTCGCGCGTCGCCTTCGCTTCCTTCGCACGCAGTTCTTCGAGGCGCATCTCCGCCTCGGCGCGCTGCTGCGCGGCGCGTTGCGAGGACGCTTCCTCGGCGGTCGCACGCACCTCGACGGCGGCCAGCTCGCTCTGCGCCTCGGCTACGATGGCGCGCAGTTCTTCGCTGCGGCGCGTCGCTCGCTCGCATTCGGTCCGCGCGAAATCTTCGGCGGCGCGGAATTCGGCGGCCAGATCGTCGGCCTCGCTCCGCCGATTTTGCGCAATCTCCTCGACGTGGCGCAACTTGGCCAGGCGTTCTTCCATCGCGGCGCGCTCGGCGGCCGCTTCCGCCTCATCATGGCGGCGCGTCTCGATCTCGCGTTCGGCGTCGCCGATCGCTGCCGCCGTCGCAGCCAGAGCTTGGCGCGCCTCGTCGTGGGCGCGCTCGGCCGCGATCCGCCGCCCGGCGCACTCGTTCTCGCGCTGCCGCAGCTCTTCCATCGCGGCCTCGAGGCGCGCCAACTCCGCTTCGGTCGTGCTCGGCTCGCCGACCCCGGCAATCACGAGACGCGGTTCGCGCCGATGCGGGCTCGCAGCGAGGAGCCGACCGCAACGCTCGCTTCGTGCGCCGGCC
>JBOHTX010000010.1:0-20158 GCA_050733855.1 Vulcanimicrobiaceae bacterium | reverse complement strand
CCGCACGAGGGCGTGCGGTTCGTCGCCCCGCTCCTCGGTGGAAAGCCGCACGAGGGCGTGCGGTTCGTCGCCCCGCTCCTCGGTGGAAAGCCGCACGAGGGCGTGCGGCTCGTCGCCCCGCTCCTCGGTGGAAAGCCGCACGAGGGCGTGCGGCTCGTCGCCCCGCTCCTCGGTGGAAAGCCGCACGAGGGCGTGCGGTTCGTCGCCCCGCTCCTCGGTGGAAAGCCGCACGAGGGCGTGCGGTTCGTCGCCCCGCTCCTCACTTGACCGCGCTCTTTTCTTGGCCGGAGTGGCCGCGGAAGTTGCGCGTCGGCGCGAACTCGCCGAGCTTGTGGCCGACCATGTTCTCGGTCAGAAAGACCGGCACGTGGGCACGGCCGTTATGAACCGAGATCGTGTGACCGACCATCGCCGGCACGATCGTGCTCGAACGCGACCATGTCTTGATCACCCGCTTCTCGCGCGAGGCGTTGAGTTTCTCGACCTTCGCGAGTAGCTGCTCTGCGACGAACGGACCCTTTTTGAGCGAGCGGCCCATTAGCAAGCTCCCGTCACTTGCTGCTTCTCTTTCGGACGATCATCTTGGCGGTGCGCTTGTTGCGCCGCGTCTTCTTACCCATCGTCATCTGCCCCCAAGGCGTGGTCGGCGGACGGCCCGAGGTCGAACGCGCCTCGCCGCCGCCGTGCGGGTGATCGACCGGATTCATCGCGATTCCGCGAACCGCGGGCCGGCGGCCCAGGTGCCGCTTGCGGCCGGCCGTACCGACGATCACGTTTTCGTGCTCGACGTTGCCGAGCTGCCCGATCGTGGCGCGGCAGACGATCCGAATCTTGCGCACCTCGCCCGAAGGCATCCGCACCTGCGCGTAGTCCCCTTCCTTCGCCATCAGCTGGGCCGAGGTACCGGCGCTGCGCACCAGCTTGCCGCCCTCGCCGGGCCGCAATTCGAGGTTGTGAATCACCGTGCCGAGCGGAATGTTCGCAAGCGGCAGACAGTTACCGGGCTTGATGTCGGCCGCGGGCCCGGATTCGACGAGCGCGCCGACGGCGAGGCCGAGCGGCGCCAGGATGTAGCGCTTGTCGCCGTCGCGATAGTGCAGCAGGGCGAGCCGCGCCGAGCGGTTCGGATCGTACTCGAGCGCCGCAACCTTGCCCGGGATACCGTCCTTGCTGCGCTTGAAGTCGACGATCCGGTAACGCAGCCGCGTCCCGCCGCCGCGATGGCGCACGGTGATGTGTCCGTTGTTGTTGCGTCCGGAGTTCTTCTTCTTGATCTCGGTGAGCGCGCGTTCGGGCGCCTTCTTCGAGAGCTCGTCGAACTCGAGCGTCGTGATGAAGCGGCGACCGGGCGAGGTCGGGCGATATCGCTTGACGGCCATCTAGTTCCTCACTGCTCGAAGTAGTTCACGCCGCCGAGTTCGATCTTCTGACCGGCCTTGATCGTGACCACGGCCTTCTTCCAATCGGGCAAGCGACCCGAGGTGCGCACGCCGCGGCGCGCAAAGTTTTTCGTTTTGCCGCCGACTCGCACGGTGTTGACTTTGAGGACGGTGACCTTGAACAGTTCCTCGACCGCGGCCCGAATCTCGGGTTTGGTCGCGAGCCGATGCACTTCGAAGGTATACTGATCGGCGGTCGTTTGACCCATCGATTTCTCGGTGATCATGGGAGCCACGATCACGTCGCGCGCGTCCATCAGGCGACGCCCGCTTCGGCGGAGCGCGGCGTTGCGGCGGCAAAAGCCTGTGCGAGCGTCTCGTTGGCGGCGCTCGTGAGCACGAGGCGCGCGAAGCCGAGCACGTCTTTGACGTCGAGCGCGCCGGTGTGGGTGACGCCGACGCGTTGCAGGTTCGCGCCGATCCGTTCGAGGGTCGCGCCGACGCCCTCGCGTTCGGAGCCGGCATAGACGACGAGCGTCCGGGGACCGTGCTTCGCGGCCTTGGGCGAACCGAAGAGCAGCCCGGCCAGATCGCGCGTCTTGGCCAGATCGAAGCCGTCGGTCGCGAGGATCGTCACGCAGCCGCCCGCATAGCGGTCGGCGAGCGCCGCGCGCAGCGCGTGGCGGCGTTCCTTCTTATTGAGATCGACGGCGAACGAACGCGGGAGCGGCCCGAAGACGACGCCGCCGTGCCGCCACTGCGGCGAGCGGGTCGAGCCCTGGCGCGCGCGCCCGGTCCCCTTCTGCTTCCAGGGCTTCTTGCCGCCGCCGGCGATCTCGTCGCGGTGCTTGGTCGAGGCGGTCCCGGCGCGCGCATTGCTTCGCTCGCGAAAAACCGCCCGGAACATCGTGCTGGCGGCGGCCGCCGGATCGAGACCGGTAAAGGCTGCCGGGACCGGCGCCTCGCCGAGCGACGCGCCCTTCGGATCGACGATCGCGGGCATCAGGCGGCCCCCGGCGCGGGCTTCGTGGAGTTCTTCGGTGGCCGGACGGCGCCCGAGACGAGCACGAGCGCATTGCGGGCGCCCGGAACCGGACCGCGCACGAGCAGCAGGTTGCGCTCGGCGTCGCACGAGACCACTTCGAGGTTGCGCTGGGTCGTGCGGTCGCAGCCGAAGTGGCCGGGCCGGCAAGAGCCGCGGGCGGTGTGGCCGGCGTTGGTATCGCCGTTGGAGGCCGGCTGGCGGTGGATCATCGAGCCGTGGCTGCGGCCGCCGCCGCTGAAGTTCCAGCGCTTGATCCCGCCAGCGAAACCGTGGCCCTTCGAGACCCCGACCACGTCCACGCGCTCGCCCGCTTCAAAGGTTGAGACCGAGACGGTGCCGCCGACCTCGGGCGCGCCGTCGAGGTGGCGGCGGAACTCGCGGATCGTTCGCCGGGGCGCCAGCTCGAGCTTCGCGAAGCGGCCGGCGTCGGGCTTGTTGAGGCGGCGCTTGGTCGTCTCGCCGCTCCCGAGCACCACGGCCTCGTAGCCATCGCTCGCGAGCGTCTTGCGCGCCACGACGACGCACGGCTCGGCCGCGATCACCGTGACCGGGACCGACCGCCCGTCGGCGGTGAACACGCTCGTCATCCCGACCTTGCGGCCGACGATGTTCTTCATCACGATCTCCAGCGAGAGGCGATCCAGACCACGCAGCCTGGCGTCTACAGATCGTTCTCGCCGCGGCGCAGCAAGGCACCGCGGCGCTCGTCCGCAACCCGCAGAGCATACCAGCGCCCCTGCTGCCTGTCAAACGGCGGGCGCTCGAAACTTGCACCCGGGCGACGCTGTAGCGCCTTTCGATGAGGGATCGCGTCGCGCTTGCCTTGACCGCGCTGACGGCAGCGCTGCACCTCGCGGTTGCCAATCGGTACGATCTCTTCCGCGACGAGCTGTACTTCATCGTTTGCGGGCGGCACCCGGCGTTTGGGTACGCGGATCAGCCGCCGCTGGTCCCGCTGCTCGCGGCGGGGACGTACGCGCTCGGGGGCCAGACGTGGCTCGTGCGGCTGCCCGCGGTGCTGGCGGCGGCGGCGCTCGTGTGGCTCGTGGTCGCCTTCGTGCGGCTGCTCGGCGGCCGCAACGGAGCGGCCTGGGCCGGGGGGATCGCGGCAGCGATCGCGCCGATGCTCATGGGCCTCACGGCGACGCTCAACACGACGGCCTTCGAACCGCTCGCCTGGACGCTGGTCGCCTACGGCCTCGCGCGCGCCGTGCTGCTCGACGACCGGCGCGCGCTCCTGTGGACGGGGCTCGTCGCCGGCATCGCGATGGAAGCGAAATACGCACTCCCGCTATGGCTGCTCGCACTCGCGATCGGAGCGGCGCTCTTTCCGCAGCGCGTGTTGTTCCGGCGCCGCGAACTCTGGTTCGGACTTGGGATCGCTGCGATCGTCGCGCTGCCCTCGCTCGTGTGGCAAAGTCTGCACGGCTGGCCGTTCGTCGAACTCGTGCATAACGCCGCTGAAAAAGACCTCGCGGTGGGCCCGCTCCGGTTTTTCCTCAATCAGATCCTCGTCTTCAATGCGGTCCTGGCGCCGCTGTGGATCGCGGGCCTGGTCGCGCCGTTTATCGCGCGCGACCTTCGCGCCGTGCGCTTCATTCCGATTGCTTGGGCAATCGCGGCGTTCGCGATCATCGCGGGAGGCGGTAAGGACTACTACCTTGCCCCCGCCTACCCGGCCCTGTTTGCGCTTGGGGCGGTCGTCTTCGAACGCACGATTCACAGCGTGACCTTGCGCGCCGCGTACCTGGCGGTGGCGGCGGCCAATTCCTTTCTGATCGCTCCGATCGCGTTACCGATCCTGGCGCCGCAGAGCTTGGTCTCCTACCAAACTGCGCTGCATCTGGCGCCTGCGCCGCAAGAGCGCGGCGACACGGGCGATCGGCTGCCTTCAACCTTTGCCGACATGCTCGGCTGGCACGATTTCGTGCGCGAGGTCGGCACGGCGTACGATGCGCTTCCGGCGGCGGAGCGCGCTCGCACCGCGATCTTCACCGACAACTACGGCGAAGCTGCAGCGCTCGATCTCTACGGCGCACCCTACCATCTGCCCCCGGCGCTGAGCGGGCACAACCAATACTATTTCTGGGGACTGCGCGGCCAGCATCCGGCGAACGTCGTAAGCATCCAGGATGATCCGGCGAGCCTGCGCCCGTATTGCGAGCGGGTGCGCGTGATGGGCATCACGCGTTCCCGCTACGCCCGCGACTTCGAGAACGGTAAAACGATCGCGTTCTGCCGCGGAGTCCATCCTTCGCTCGCTACGCTGTGGCCGAAGCTCAACCACTTCATCTGAAACTCGACCGCCGCACCGCCGCAATCGCGGCGGCACGGCGGTCGATGAATTAGATGACGCGGACGCGGTTTGCGATGAAGGTTCCGCGGCTCCAATAGCCGCGCAAGTGCACGCGCATTCCGGGAACGAGGGTGGTGCCGGTCGGAAGGATGACGGTGCCGTTCTTGAGGTCGATCGGGAGGCTGTGGCCGCGCGGACCCGGTGGACCGACGCGGAGATTGATCCGGTACGGTGCGGAGTAGGTGATCACGCCGTTGAGAATGTGGCGCGAGGCGTTGTAGTACGGTGCCGCCCACGGGGGCGGGGGCCCGTACACTTGAGCCGAGGCCGGGACGGTCGCGGCTCCGAATCCGGCGCCGCCGAGTGCGAGCGCGAGGACGAGGGAGCGGCGGATGGTCTGGACCGAGATGAAGTTCATCATGGTCGGAACAACGTGCCACTTCCGAGGCGAGGTTCCGCGTCAGATTGAGGTTTCATGAAAACGGCAGGCGCTCGCTCGATTCAGCCGAGCGCGCCGGGCCGCACGCTGCGCGCCCGGGTACTGACCGGGGCGACGATGATTTTCGCTCCGGTCGCGCTCGCCACAGCGCTCGGCCTTGCGCTCGGCTCTTTCTGCACGGTCGTCCTGGCCCGAGCCCCGCGTGGCCGTTCGGTCGTCGGGGGCCGCTCGCGCTGTCGCAACTGCGGCCACGCGATTCGGCCCTGCGACCTCGTTCCGATTTTCTCGTGGCTTGCGCTACGCGGCCGTTGCCGCGACTGCACGGCGCCGATCGGGCGCTCGTATCCGGCGATCGAGGCGCTCGGCGGCCTGGCCGGCGCCGCAGCCGGCTGGGCGCTCGTGCGGGCGCTCGGCGGCTAAAGCTTGCGGCCAAGATCGTGCCAGTCGTGCGCGTGCAGGGCGATCCCATAGTGACGCGCAGCGGCGGCGATATTCGCGTATGCTTGCGCACACTCGTCGTCGTCGACGCCGTCGACGCGGCCGAAGCGCGCGATCGCGCTGCGTACGTGGTTTGCATCGGTGAGCGGCTCCTTGCGCTCGGCTGGGAATGCGAAGGCGCTCGCGGGGAGCTGCGAACGCGGGAGCTGCGGGTCGCTGACCGGCTTCCAGGTAATGCCCATCCGCCGATGTTCGTCGCTCCGCGTTAGGGTGATGTTGCCGCGAGGCGTACGCCGCACGTCCGTTCTTGGGACGCGCTCGAGGGGTGTGTCAAGCAGTTCGCTTGCCGAAGGATTTTCGTTTCCAGGGCGACGAGGTCGTCATTCGCCGAATCGGCAGCGCCGTCGTCCTCTTGCCGAAATCCCATCCTTGGGCTGTCCTGGTCGAAAGTCTCGGGATGTTTTCCGACGACTTCCCGGGTTCGCGCGAAAACCAGCCCAGAAGCGCGAGCGGCTCTAACCCGTGCGCGTTATGCTCGATACCGATATCTGCATCTACCTGATCAAGCGTCGATCGGAGGCGGTCGTGCGGCGACTCGTCGCGCTCGAGCCTGGCCAAGCCTGCATCTCCGCCGTTACCTCTGCCGAGTTATTTTTCGGCGTGGGAAAAAGTGAGCAACGCGAACGAAATCGCGATGCCCTTGCGGCGTTTCTCCTTGCGTTGGTGGTTGCACCGTTCGATGCGGATGCGGCCAGAACGTACGGCGGCATTCGAACGGCGCTCGCGCGAAAAGGCATGCCCATCGGCGCACTGGACACCCATGATCGCCGCACACGCACTGACGCTGCAGGTCAAGCTCGTGACCAACAACGTGCGAGAGTTTTCGCGCGTCCCGGAGCTACGGACCGTCGATTGGACGGCCTGAGCATATCCGCATAGGCGCAAGGTACGCGGCGCAGATAACGGCACCGGCCCAGGCAACTCCAGGCCCTCAGGCTGTTGAGCTGTCCAATTCCGGGTTACCTTCGCGAAATTGCATATTTCGGGTCGCGGGACCAGAGAGCGCGGCCCGACCGTAGCGCGTAAGCTGACGCGATCATGCCAACCGTGACGATCGGCTTTTCTCGAGTAGCATGGCATCGCCGAAGGATAGGAAGCGGTAGCGCTCGGCGAGCGCTACGCGATAGGCCTCCAGGATTCGCTCGTAGCCGGCGAAGGCGCTTGCGAGCACGAGCAGAGTCGATCCGGGCAGATGGAAGTTCGTGACTAGCACGTCGACGACTCGGAAGCAGAAGCCCGGCGTGACGAAGAGGTCGGTCTCGCGTTCGCCCGCGCGAAGAGCGCCGTCGTCGCCGACGGCGGCTTCGAGTGCGCGCAGGACCGTCGTGCCGATCGCGACGACGCGGCGCCGCTGCACCCGCGCGGCCACGATCGCCCGGGCGGTCGCGGCCGGGATTTCGAAGCGTTCCGCGTGCATGCGGTGCTCGTCGATCTTGCGGCCTTCCATCGGCCGGAAGGTTCCGTAGCCGACGTCGAGCGCGAGCGAAACGCGTTCGATGCCGTGCCCATCGAGCGCCGCGAGCAGGCCTGGCGTGAAGTGCAACGAGGCGGTCGGCGCGGCGACGCTGCCGGGGACTTGCGCGAAGATCGTCTGATAGCGCGCGCGCGTCGCGACGCTTGCGCCGTGGACATATGGTGGCAGCGGCAGTTCGCCCGAGTCCGCGAGCAACCGCTCGAGATCGACGTCGCCCGCGAAGCGCAGGATGCGCAGGCCGTCCGCGCGCTCGGCAACGACCTCGGCTTCGGCGCCGCAACCGAAAGCGATGCGCGCACCGAGATGCAGGCGGCGCGCCGGTCGCACCAGCGCTTCCCAGCGCCGCGCGGAAAAATCGAAGCGACCGCCGTCCTCCGGCCGCAGCAGCAGCGCTTCGACGGCCCCGCCGCTCGGCACGCGCACTCCCCGCAGGCGCGCACGTTCGACGTGCGTGCGGTTGAGGACGAGCAGATCGTCCGCGCGCAGCAGGTCGGGCAACTCACGGAAGGTGCGATGCTCGATCCGGTCGCCGACGACCATCAGCCGAGCCGCATCGGGAGGATCGATCGCCTCCTGCGCGATCAGCGCCTCCGGGAGCTCGTAGTGGTAGGCCGCAACGTCGCGGGGTGGGGTCGCGACTTCGGCAGGCGCATCACGCACGCGCAAGCGTCGTTCCCGGAAAGTAGAACGCGACGATCGCTTGGGCGCTTGCGCCGGTCGCGGCCAGGCCGCGCGCGCCCCACTGGCAGAGGCCGACGCCGTGACCGAGCCCGGTCCCCGCGAGCGTCAGCCGTTGCGCGCGCGCATCGAGTGCGAGCGAGCGGTAGAACGCGCTGCGCACGAGACCGGGACCGACGCGATTGCGCAGCGCGACCGCCGCCTCGTCGAGCGAACCGGTTGCGCCGGTAAACCCGACCGCTTGCGGACGCGTATCGAGGCCGCGAGGACCGAGCGTCGCACCGGTCAGATTTCCGAGCGCGGCGAAATCCGCACCGAACGCACGCGTGAGCGCCGCGACCTCGAGCTGCACGGACCAGTCGTAGTCGGGACAGTTCGTACAATACGGATCGGCGACGCCGCGCAGGTAGGGCGCGCCGGTGCCCCAGACGAGCGCGGCGTCGGCGGTGTGTCCGCCGCAGCACGCGCTGTAAGCGACTTTCGCCGGTGCTCCGCCGTCGCTCACGATCAGCCCGGCGGTTGCGTCGACTGCTCCGCGGCCTTCCGGCGACTCGTCCGCGATTCCGCGATAGCCTTGACCGATGCTGCCGGCGGCCACGTCGTACGGGGCTTGCGGCCGTAGGCGCAGGCGCGCGTACGTTCGCGCGACGATCGCCTGCGCGCGCTGTGCGGCGCCGGGCCAGCCCGCGTCGAGTTCGCGCCCGAGCACTCCGTACAGATAGGCGTCGAGCGGGACCGCGTCCACCAAGCCCGTGCGGCCACCGGGCAGCGCGACGCTCGCCGGCGTGCCGCGATAGGTGCGCCCTTCCCAGGCGAACGACCAGGCATCCAGCGGCGCCGGCGGCGCAAATTGTCCGCTCGCCAGCAGCACGCGCACGACCGGTTCCGAGCCCGGATCGCCGACGTCGAGCCCTCCCGTCGCAAGCGCGCGCCCGGGGCACACGATCGCACCCGCTGTGAGTCCCAAGACCAAGGCACGACGTTTCACCACAGCCGCGGCTGCACGCTCGGATCGGCGAGCCCGAGGTGTGCAAGACCCTCGCGCGTGATCTTGCGGCCGTTCGCGGTCCGGATCACGAAGCCGATCTTCAGCAGGTACGGCTCGACCACGTCTTCGAGCGTCTCGGCGTCTTCGTTGAGGGTCGCGGCGATCGCCCCGATCCCGACCGGGCCGCCCCGGTACGGTTCCGCGATCGTGCGTAAGAAGGCGCGGTCGAGACGGTCGAGCCCACCTTCGTCGACCCCCTCGCGCGCGAGTGCGTCTCCCGCAACCTCGGGCGTGATCCGGCCGTCGGCACGGACTTCGGCGTAGTCGCGCACGCGGCGCAACAGCCGGTTCGCGATCCGCGGCGTGCCGCGGCTGCGGTGCGCGATCGTCTGTGCACCCTGCGGCTCGATCGGGATCCCGAGCACCGCGGCCGAGCGCACCACGATCCGTTCGAGTTCTTCATCGCTGTAGTAATCGAGGTGGTAGGTCAGCCCGAAGCGGCCGCGCAGCGGGGCGGACAGCATGCCGGCGCGGGTGGTGGCACCGACCAGCGTGAAGCGCTCGACCGGAATCTTGTACGTCTTCGCGTAGGCGCCGGAATCCATCACGATGTCGACGCGAAAATCTTCCATCGCGGGATAGAGGTACTCTTCGACCACCGTCCCGAGGCGGTGAATCTCGTCGATGAAGAGCACGTCGCCGAGCTGCAGCGAGGTAAGGATCCCGACCAGGTCCTTCGGTTTGTCGAGCGTGGGACCCGAGGTCGGGCGCAGCGCCCGGCCGAGTTCGCGCGCGATCAGGCTCGCGAGCGTCGTCTTACCGAGTCCCGGCGGGCCATAGAAGAGCACGTGTTCGAGCGGCTCGTTGCGCGCCTTGGCGGCCTCGATCGCGATCGTGAGATTCTCGACGAGCGTCCGTTGCCCGACGAGCTCTGCGAACGAGCGCGGGCGTAGGCTGGCACCGATGAACTCGTCCTCGAGCGTGCTCGCCGGCGCGACCAGGCGCCCTTCGTCGCCGCGCACGACCGCGCGGCGCGCACCGCGCTCCTCGCTCACGAGGCGAGTTCCCGGCGCGCGCGCGCCCGGTAGACTTCGGCGAGCAGCGCTTCGGCATCGGCGATCCGTGGCTGCGCGGCGAGCGTCTGGGCGATCATCGCTTCAGCTTCGGCGCGCTTGTACTCGAGCTGCAGGAGCACCGCGAGCGCCTCTTCGGCGAAACCCGGGATCGCGCTCCCTTCGCTCGGCGGCGCGTCTTGGATCAAGAGAAAGCGCGCGACTTTGCCTTGCAGCTTGGCGACGATATCGCGCGACTTTTGGCGGCCGATCCCGGGCAGCGTCAGCAAGAAGGCGTGGTCGCCGGCATCGATCGCACGCGCGATCCGGCCCATCGGCGCCGAGAAGGCGCGCGCCGCGGTCTTGGGACCGATACTCGCGACCGAAATGAGCGCCTCGAAGAACTCGCGCTCGATGGCGTTCGTGAAGCCGAAGAACGCGAAGTGCCCGGCGTTCCCTTCGAGCGTGAAACTCGGATAGATTTCGAGGGCGATCCGCTCGCCCGGACGCGCCGGTAGCTTCTCCGCGACGCACGGCGGCAGCACGATCTCGTACGCCAGTCCGCCGACGGCAACCAGCGCGCGATCGGGCGCACGTTCGACGAGCGTGCCTTCGATGCGCGTGAACACTAGGCGATCCCCGCGCGCGCGAGCCGCCGGCGCCCGCTTTCGACGTTCGCGAAGGCGAGCGCCAGCGCCAGCGCGTCGGAGACGTCGTCGGGCTGCGGCGCGACCTGCAACCCCAAGCGCAGCATCACCATCCGCTTGACCTGTTCTTTGCGCGCGGCCCCCGATCCGGTGAGCGCGCGTTTGACGAGCGCATGGCCGAGGTCGCGGACCGCGACCCCGCCCTCGTGCGCCGCCAAACAGAGGACGCCGCGTGCGTGGCCCATCAGCACCGCGGTCGCCGGATGGCGGTACGAACTCCACAGTTGCTCGATCACGACGATCTCGGGTTCGAGCGTACCGATCAGCGCGCGCGCCTCGGCGTACAGCGTTCCGAGACGGCGTTCGAGCGGCGCACGTTCGTCGGGGACCAGGATGCCGGCTTCGATCAAACGTGCGCGCTCGCCGTCGATCGCGATGGCGCCGTAGCCCGTGATCCGCAGCCCCGGATCGATCCCGAGGATGCGCACTACGGTGCGCTCGGCGTGCCGCCGGCGTTCGGCGTGGCGGCGCCGCTCGGCGCCGCCGAACCCGGCGTCGCGGGGCCGAGCGGCGAAACGCCGCTCACGTAGAGATCGACCGTTTCGCCCGGCGCGAGCTGCGTGCTCGCGGGCGGATCGGTCCGCACCACGGTGCCGTCGGTCCCCTCTTGCACGTAGGCGGTGTTGCCGACCGCGTAGCCCGCGGCCTCGAGGACGCTTGCCGCTTGCGCCGGCACCATCCCGGCAACGTTCGGCACGGCGCCGGGAACGGCGACCGTGAGCGTGACGACTTGACCTTTTTGCAATGCCGAGCCCGCGGCCGGGCTCTGCCCGACGATCGCCCCGCTTTGCGAGTTGGCATCGACCGCATACTCCACCGCGATCGCGAGGCCGGCGTTGTGCAGCATCGTGCGCGCCGAAGCCAGCGTCTGCTGGCCGAGATCGGGGACCGAGACCGCGACGGGCCCGGCGCTGACCACGAGTTGCACGCTGCTGCCGGGCGCAAGCGCGGTTCCGGCGCTCGGCGACTGCTCGGCCACGACGCCGACCGGAATGCCGTCGTAGTTATGCTGGCTGACCGTCGCACGCAAGTGGGCCGCGGCCAGCGCCCGTTCGGCGTCGCCGGCCGACATCGTCACGAGATCGGGCAGCGCAACCGTCGGCGGCCCCTTCGAGACGACCAGGGTGACAACCGAATGCACGGCAAGCTGCGTTCCGGCCGCCGGGTTTTGCGAGAGCACCGTCCCCGGCGGGGCTTGGTCGAATTTCGCAACCAGTTTCGGTTTGAGGTGCGCGTTGCGCAGATAGCGCTGCGCATCGCCGCTCGAATACTGTCCGAGATCGAGGAGCGTCACCTGCGGAAGGCCGCTGCTGACGTCGAGCGTCACCGAGCTGCCGGCCGCCACGCTCGCGCCCGCGACCGGATCCTGGCGAATCACGATCCCGCGCAGCACCGAGAGACTCGGCGCTTCGCGAATCGCGGGTGAGAGGCCAAGCGTCCCCAGACGCTGCTGCGCATCGGCGAGCGAGAGCGCGGCGAGCGGCGGAACGGTCACGAGCTTGCCCACCGGCGACGTCAGCCCATGGCGCACGATCAGGTAGCCGCTGAGCGCGCCGAGCACGAGAACCGCCGCCAACAGTACCACGAGTTGCGGCCGGCGGCTTGGGCGCCTTTGCTCTCGCTCGTCCAACGGATGATCCGGACGCTCGGAGGGGCGCGGTTTGGGGTTGGGGATCGATTCGGCGACCACTCGCTGCGTGCTTGCCGGCTCGGGTTCGCGCGCTTCGCGCAAGGCGCGCGCCACCTCGCTTGCCGAGGCGAAGCGGTCGCTCGGGTCCTTTTGCAACAGCCGGCGCACGATAGCCGCGAGCGCCGGACTCGAGGCGCCTTCGAAGCGTTCGATCCCCGGAACGGGCGCCGAGACGTGCTGCAGCGCGACGCTGACCGGCGAATCGCCGGTATACGGCAGCGAACCCGTGAGCATCTGGAAGAGCACGACGCCCAGACTGTACAGATCGCTCGCTTCGGTCGGTTCTTTGCCTTGCGCGGCTTCCGGCGAAAGATAGTAGGCACTCCCCATCACCAGGCCCGGCTGCGTCATCGCGATCGTTTCTGTGCTGGTCGCGCGCGCGATCCCGAAATCCGAGAGCTTGACGACGTCGTCGCGGGTCACCAGGACGTTCTGCGGCTTGACGTCGCGATGGACGATCCCCTGACGGTGGGCGTAGGCGAGCCCGCCCGCAAGCTGGGCCGCAAAATCGATCGCCAGGGCCTCGGGGAGCGCGCGCCCTCCGGCGAGCAACGCCGCGAGCGTCGTTCCCTCGACCAACTCCATCACGATGAAGTAGCGGTCGCCTTCGCGCCCGACGTCGAAGACGTTGACGACGTTGGGATGCGAGAGTTTTGCCGCGTGCTGCGCTTCCGTATAGAAGCGCTGCACGAAATCGGCGTCGGCGGCCAGGTCGGCGCGCAACACTTTGATCGCGACCCGGCGCCGTAGCACGACATCGAGCCCAGCGTAGACGACTCCCATCCCGCCTTGACCGATCTTCTCCTCGAGCCGATAGCGCTCGGCCAGATTCCGCTCGATCACCGAGTCAGCGCCGGTCCGAAGCGAGCGCGACCTCGATCACCCGGCGTGCGATCGGTGCGGCGACGACCCCACCGTAGCCCGCGTTCTCGACGACGATCGCGACCGCGATCCGCGGAGCATCCGCCGGTGCGAACGCGACGAACCATGCATCGGACCTTCCCCTCGGGTTCGTCGCGGTCCCGGTTTTGCCGGCGACCGCGACCCCGTGCAGCGCGGCGGCCGTGCCCGTCCCGTAGGCGACGCAGGCCAGCATCAGCGTGCGGACTTCGCCCGCGACCGCGGCCGAGATCGGGATCGCAAGCGGCTCGGGCGGCACGAGCGAGCGGGCCGCGCCATGGGGCGGCACGACTGCGCGCACCAGATACGGCCGCGGCTCGATGCCGCCCGCGGCGATCGTCGCCCCGAGCAGCGCCA
Source organism: Vulcanimicrobiaceae bacterium (assembly GCA_050733855.1). Classification (GTDB taxonomy): domain Bacteria; phylum Vulcanimicrobiota; class Vulcanimicrobiia; order Vulcanimicrobiales; family Vulcanimicrobiaceae; genus JBOHTX01. The sequence goes on along the minus strand of JBOHTX010000010.1, from coordinate 6,655 downwards.
TCCGCAGCGGCGTGACCAGCAAATCCGCCTGCCCGAACGCCAGTTGGCCGAGGATGCTCGGGGTCACGTCGGCCGGCGTCGGCAGATTGTCGCGCGCGACCGGCAGCGTGAAGCCGAGCGATTCGCCGAGCTTCCAGCGCGCCGCCGCCGCGAACCAGCGCGGACTCCCGAGCGCGAGCGCGATCCGCGCGAAATCGACGTTGCTCGAGAACGCGAACGCCCCGACCAGCTTCTGCGTGCCGGTCGCTTCGCTTTCGTTATCGTGCACGACGAAATCGCCGATCTGCGCGAAACCCGGATCGTAGAAGGTGCTGGCCGGACTCACCACGCCGTCCTCGAGCGCCGCCGCGGCCGTGAATATCTTAAAACTCGAACCGGGCGGGTAGAGCCCGTCGAGCGCGCGGTCGAGCAGCGGGCTGTTCGGGTTCGCGAGCAGCGCAGGAAAGGTACGGTCGAGGGTCTCGGGATCGAAACTCGGCTGCGAGGCGAGCGCCAGCACGGCGCCGGTCCGCGGATCGAGCGCGACGCCCGCCGCGCGCGGATAGGCTGCGAGCGCCGCTTGCAGCGCGAGTTCGACTCGCGGCTCGATCGTCGAGACGACCGTCGCTCCCGAGATCGCGCGCGGAACGCTCGCCGGCGCGAAGATCGCGCGCCACTGCAGCGCCGGGTTGCTCGGGACGGGCCGGGCGGCGAGGACCCCCTCGAAGGTCGCTTCAAGACCGCTGCGGCCGTAGCGGGCGGAATCGTAGCCGAGCGCCTGCGCGAGCGCAGAGCCCAGCGGGTATGCGCGCCCGCGCGGCCCCGAAAGCGCCAGCGGCGCGCCGTCACTTGCGACGATCGGACCGCGATAGCGCGCCAGCGCGGCCTCTCGCGGATTGTACGGCGAATCGGCCAGGTGCGGCGCCGCGATCAACTGCACCCACAGTTGGCGCAACGCCAGCAGCACGAAGAGCGCGACGAACAGCGTGCCGAGGCGCGCGATCGCCCGGTTGTACGTCACGCGGGAGGCGGTTCGTTTGCGGGGCGGGCGCGTTCGCGCAGGACCGCAAAGCCCGCGGCGGTCCGGACCGCCAGAAACGAACCGCCCGAGCCTTCGCCGATCGCCAGGTTCACGAGCGCGCGCAGCCGCTCTTCGGGCAGGTTGCCGGTCGCGAGAATCTGTTCGACCCCCAGCTCCTCGAGCAAAAACGGAACGACGTACGCGGCGCGGGGCAGCGTCTCGAAGAAGCGCTCGTCGTAACTCCCCTCGCGCCAGGGTCCGCGCTTTCCGAAGACCGAGGCATGATAATCCCAGGCGCAGAGCTGCCGTTCGTTCCAGACGAAGTCGTCGCGAACGCAGCTTCGCCGGCAGAGTGCACAATTCGCGAGGAGCTCGGTCGGCCGCTCGAGCGCGTCGAGCACGTCGCCGGGCAGATCGTCGGCGTTGAGCACCACCGCTTCCGCCAGGCGTTCGGGGGGTTCGGCGTGCCAGCCGATCCGCGCCAGCATCTCGATATCGTGCGCCGGGGTCACGAACGCTTGCTCGTCGTCGGCTGGGAAGGTCGAATCGACCCAGCCGACGAGGTCGTCGGCGGCGACGTTGACCTTCTGGTGCGCTTCGCCGAGCACGACCCCGAGCGGGGTCCAGGCCAGCGGCACGAGCCAAGCCGTCACCTGCCCGCGCTCGGGCCGGAGGGAGGAGACGAACGCCAACGTGCCCGCGTTGCCGCCCAGCACGAAGGCCCGGTGGTCGGAGGAGCGGCGGCGCGCGGGACGTTCCATGCCCGAGTGTTACCTGCCGCGCGACCTAGGAGCCTGTCGGGTTATGGCCGTGTTCGGATTCGGCTCCGAATTTTGTTCGAAGACGAGGCGCGAAGAGGGACCCAAGCCGTAGCTTCATGACCGATGAGCAACGAAGTATTCGGACTAGCCCCCTCGGCGAGCGCTTACCGTGTTCACGCTCGGTTCATCTCCCGTAGGGTAAGCTTGCGGGTGATGCGGCAGATCCCAGCGGGGGCCGCGCGCTGAGGCTCGCCCGCTTCGCCCTCGCCAACGACAAGGTCATTCTCTTTGCGGTCGCGGTGCTCGCGCTGCTCGGTGTCCACGCATACCTCGTCACCCCGCAGAGCATCTTTCCGACGATGAGCTTCTCGCGGATCGACGTTGTCGCCGACGCCGGCGACTTGCCGCCCGATCAGGTGCGGGTCGCCGTGACGCAACCGCTCGAACGAGCCTTCGAAGCGCTCCCAGCGGTGACGAAAGTCTATGCGACGTCGGCCCAGGGCTCGGCCGAACTGATCGTCGACTTCACCTCCTCGACCGATCCGCACGTCGACCTGCAGTACGTCAACGGGGCGATCTCGCAGCTCCGTCCTTCGCTCGGCGCGACGACCGGGATCGTCGCCGTGATCATCAATCCGGACAGCGAGCCCGTGCTCTCGTACGCGTTCAGCTCACCCGTGCTCTCGCCCGCGCTCCTGCGGCAGCTCGTCGAATATCAGATCGTTCCGCCGCTCTACGGAATCCCGGGGCTCGGGCGACTGCTCGTCACCGGCGGTCCGCAGACCGAGTTTCACGTGATCCTCGCTCCGGCCGCGCTCGCCGCACACCGGCTCTCGGCGGCCGACGTTTCGCGTGCGCTCGGCGCGCAGAACCAGGTTCGCGCCGTCGGCATCGCCGAGCAATACTACCAGCGCTATGCGCTGGTGCTCGACTCCTCGCTGCGCGACGTGGCCTCGCTCGAACGCGTGCAAATCCCGGTCGGCGGCGGCGCGACCGTCCCGCTGGGCTCGCTCGGAACGATCGCGCCCGGCGTCGGCCCGGTCACCGATCAGACCTCGATCGGCGCGACCCGCGCCGTGGTGCTCAACGCGTACGCGCTCCCCGGAGCCGACACCGTCGCGATGGCGCGCGAATTTCGCGCCCGTTTGCGCGGCCTGCAAGCGCACCTTCCGAGCGACGTCAAGCTCACCAAGTTCTGGGATCAGACGACCTTGATCGTCGAGTCGCAGAGCGCGCTGCGCGACGCGATCATGATTGGAGCGGCGCTCGCGATCCTGGTGATCTTCCTCTTCTTACGCGACCTTCGCTTGACGCTGGTCGCGGCCACGGTGATCCCGCTTGCGATGGCGATCGCGGTCTTTGCCCTCCAACTCGCCGGGCAGACGCTCAACTTGATGAGCGTCGGCGGTCTGGCGGTCGCGGTCGGCCTCATCATCGACGATGCGATCGTCGTCATCGAGAACGTCGCGCGCAATTTGCGGATGAATCCGGAGCGCCCGGTTCGCGAGACGATCGAACTCGCGACCTCGCAACTGATCGCCGCGATGACGGCCTCGACGGCGAGCACCGTCGTCGTGTTCTTGCCGTTGGCGCTGCTCGGAGGAGTCACCGGCTTCTTCTTCCGGGCGCTCGCCTTCACGCTCGCGGCGGCGCTGATCGTTTCGCTCGGCCTGGCGATCTTCGTCGCCCCGAATCTCGCGCGCGTGCTCTTACGCGCCCGGCAGGCAGATGCTCCGCACCACGACGCCGTCGGCGCACTGCTCGAACGCTACGATCCGGTGTTGCGCTGGGCGCTCGGACACCGGCGCACGGTCTATCTCGGTTCGTTCGCCGTCTTGCTCGTGACCGTGGCGATCCTCCGCTCCCTACCGAGCAGTTTCTTGCCGTCGATGGACGAAGGGCAGTTCGAAATCGGCTACGCGCTGCCGCCGGGGACTTCCCTGCGCGCCAGCGACGCCGCCGCGATGCACATGGCAACGATCGTGGCCGCCGATTCCGTGGTCGCGACGGTTGGCCGGCTGACCGGCGTCGATTCCAACGGCTATTCGCCGACCCCGGTCAACAAAGGGCTCTTGCGCGTGCGGTTGATTGCGGCGAACCGGCGCCCGCCGTATCCGATCGTGAGCGATCGCTTGCGCGCCCGCTTGGAAGCCGCGGTCCCGAGCGCCCGCTTCAACTTCCACCAAATTCTCGAAGACATGATCAACGATCTCTCGGGAACGCCCGCTCCCGTAGAAATCGAAGTCTTCGGCACCGACCAGCAGGTGCTCATCCGGCTCGCCGATCGGATTGCGCGGCGGATCAGTGCCGTGCACGGGATCGTCGACGTTGCGAGCGGGATCATCTACGGCAGCCCCTCGCTGCGGATCGCACCGCGCGGCGCCGCGCTCGCGCGGCTTGGCCTCGGGCCAGGCGACGTCGGCGACGCGCTGGCCTCGCTCGCGCAGGGTCAGGTCGCGACCTCGGTCCCCGGCCCGCATGCGTTGATCCCGGTGCGCGTCTTGGTCGCCGGGGCCGGCACCGCGCCGCCCGATGCGCTCGGGAGCCGCTCGTTGCTCGCCGGCGGCGCCGCGACCGCACTCGGTTCGCTCGCCGACGTGCGCACGCAACGGCTCTCGACCGAACTCTTTGCGATCAACGGGCAGCCGCTCGTGCGCGTGACGGCGAACATCGCCGGCGTGCCGCTTTCGACCGTCACCGCCGGGCTCGAGCGCGTCCTTCGCGAGGTCGCCTTTCCGCCCGGCTACCGGGCCGTGATCGGCGGCCAAGCGCGGACGCAAGCGCAGTCGTTCCGCGAGTTTCTGGGCGTCATCGCGATCGCGATTGCGCTCGTCTTCGCGGTGATGCTCGCGACCTTCAAATCGTTTCGCCTGCCGCTCGTGATCATCACCGCGATTCCGCTCGCGCTGATCGGCGTCGCGCTCGCCTTGCTCGTGACCCGGACGCCCTTCAACGTCTCCTCGTTCATGGGCCTTTTGCTGCTGGTTGGGCTGGTCGTCAAGAACGGGATCCTGCTGATCGACGTCGCCAACAAACATCTCGCGGAAGGTAAGCGCGTCGAGAGCGCACTGCTGGCCGCGGGACGGACGCGCTTGCGTCCGATCGTGATGACGACGCTGGCCGCAATCGGCGGCCTGTTGCCGCTCGCGCTCGGAATCGGACAGGGTTCGGAGATGGAGCGGCCGCTCGCGATCGCCGTGATCGGCGGCCTTTCGACGGCGACGGTCTTCACCCTGATCGTGATCCCCGTCCTGTTTGCGGGCTTCATGGGCAGAGCGCCGGCGAGCCGCGCGAGCGAGCGCGCCGCGTGATCGCACCATTGCTCGCCGTGCTGCTCGCGACCGCGCCGTCTTCGCCCCCGCCCCTCTCCGCAATGGCCGGCAACGCCGGCGTCCTCTCCGTCTTTTCCGACCTTTCGCTTGCGCAAGCCGAGCGCGACGCACTGCCGATCTCGCCCGACGTCGCGGCGGCCGCCGCCGCCGTCGCGCGTTCCTCCGCAGCGCTCGCCGCCGCACGCGCAGCTTTCGGTCCGGCGCTGGTCGGCGGCTATCTGCTCGCACCGCAGGGTGGCCCGAACGGCAGCCAGATCGCGCAGCGCCTGACGAGCGTCGGCCTGCAGACGACCGTCGGCGATCTGGTCGCCTACTCGCCGCTGGTCGCGGCCGCCGATGCCGAACTGCGCGCCGCGCAAGCGAAAGCACTCGCCGCCGATGCCAACGAGCGCGTGAAGGTCGCCGGGCTCTACTTCGGTGCGCTCAAGGCGCGCGCGATCCGGGGCGCTCGCGACCAGGCGCTGGCGCTCGCGCAGCGCGAACGCGCCGCCGCCCAGGTGCGCGTGCATGCGGGCGACGCGCCGCAGCTCGACGTGGTGCGCGCCGAGGTCGCCGTTGCGCGCGCGACCGCTGACGATCAACTGGCCGCAGCCGCCGACGACAACGCACTCGATGCGCTAAAGACCGAAACCGGGGAGAGCGGGCCGCTGCTCGCACTCGAGTCGGCGCCGGCGAGTCTCGCTCCCGTCCCTACGCCGCAGGAGGCGGTTGCGTTGGCCGATCGGCTGCGCCCGGAGATCGCCGCCGCGCGCGCAACGACCGCCTCCGCGCGCGCATCGGCGGTCGCGGCGGAACGCAGGCTCTTACCGGCAGTGACGTTCGGCGCCGGATACGAAACCGGGATCGACAGCGGGGTACACGTCTCCGCGCCGACGCTCAACGTGAACCTCGCATTTCCGCTCGGCGGCGCGGCGCGGGCGCGCGCCGACGAAGCCAAGGCGACCGTCGCCGAAGACCGCGCGCTCGAGGCCGGGATCGTTCGGCAAATCGAACTCGCGGTGGCCGCAGCCGCGCGCAACCTCGCGGCCGCGGTCCGCGCCAGCGCCGCTTCGGAGGATGCACGCGTGCAAGCGGAACGGGAACTGGCAGCGACGTCGCTCGGCTATCGAAGCGGCGCGCTTTCGAGCCTCGACCTCGAGATCGCGCGCGTGACCGAGACCCAGGCGGTCGTCAACGCGCTCTCCGCGCGGTACGACGAGGCCGCCGCGCGCGCGACCCTGGAAATCGAGCTGGGAGCGTGAGCGCGCCGCTGCGTTGGGCGCTCGCCGCCTGCCTGGCGGGCGTGGTGGCGCTCGGAATCTGGTTCGTCGCGCATCGCGCCACCGCACCCGCGACGGCGGCTGCACCGGCTGCACCGAGCGTCCCGCTTGCGACGGCGCAGCTCGGCGAACTCGCGGTGCACGTGCAGGCGCAGGGAACCGTCGGGCCGCCGGCCGGCACGAGCGCAAAACTCGCGTTTCCCGAGGCCGGGGTCCTGCAAACGATCGACGTGCACGTCGGCGAGACCGTCGCCGCGGGCGCGCCGCTCGCCGAACTCAACCGCGCGCGGCTCGCGGCCGCCG
>JBOHTX010000009.1:0-20502 GCA_050733855.1 Vulcanimicrobiaceae bacterium | reverse complement strand
CGTGTACGGCGTCGACGTCGCCGGCGCGGCCGGCGAGCACGTCACGGTGACGATGACGCTGACCTCGCCGATGTGCCCCGTCGGCCCGATGTTCAAAGAAGCGGTCGAAACGCGCGTGCGTTCGGTCGAAGGCGTCGAATCGGCCAAAGTCGAGATCACCTTCACGCCACCCTGGGACCCCCGCACCATGGCAAGCGACGACGCCAAGATGCGACTCGGGATCTGGTAGGGCTGCTCATGCGTGCGCCGGTACGCGAGCCTATCCGCGGGGAGTAGCCGCGACCGCGAACGCGCGCCGGCGCCAGGCGTCGACGGCGTCGGCCTCGACCGGGAGCACGTCGTAGGACACTCCCGCGAAGCTCCGCCAGCTCGCGTCACGCCTTTCGGATACCGATGTCAACAGCGGGATGCGGGCCGCGAGGGTCGCCGAGAAAGCGGCCGAGAGTCCCTTCCCCGCGCCCTCGAGCTGGCCGAACTTGTTGAGGATGACGAGGTCGCAGCCCGCCGCGATGTCCCGCTGCACGGCGCCCGCCGCCGACAGTGCGCCGGGCCCGTCGAGCTGACAGGCGGTCGGGCTGTCGCGGTCCGTGAAGATCGGAAACCGCTCACCGGTCGCGAGGCTGCGGAGGTACCCAGCGCTGCATTCGCGATCGGGAATTCCCTGGGGCTCGCCGACGACGCCGGCGAGGCGTAGGATTCCCCGCCAGCGCTCGGCGAGCGACCGAAGAAGCGCCTGGACGTCGTAGTTCGAGGCGCCGCGGATCACTGCGATCGGGTGGACGGCGTCGCTCATCGCGACCAGTATACGCGAATCCAGACCTGGCGCAAACCCTCTTCGCTCGCGAGGGCGAGAGCTGGCGCCTGCCCGGGGGAGTGCGGCCGGCTTAGGGCCGCCGACGCGAGATGGTCATGAAGGACCGGCGGAGCCTCGGGTAAGGCCCATGCACCGGCGGGCGCGAAAGCGCCCGCGATGCAGAGCGAGCAAGGTACCGGTGCGGGCGCGCGCGAGCGGCTTGCCGCGCTTCGGGCGCAAGCCCTCGAACCCGGCGGCCCCGGAGCAAACGATCGTCAACACGAGCGCGGCAAGCGAACCGCGCGCGAACGGATCGCAGCGCTCGTCGACGCCGACTCGTTCGTGGAGCTCGATACCTTCGCGGCCCACCGCACCACCGCGTTCGGCTTGGACGAGCGCGAGTTTCTCGGCGACGGCGTCGTCACCGGGCGCGCGACGGTCGACGGACGCCAGATCTTTCTCTTCTCGCAGGATTTTACGGTGCTCGGCGGCTCGCTCGGCGAAGTCTACGCCGAGAAAATCTGCAAGGTGATGGACCTCGCGCTGCGGACCGGCTCACCGATGATCGGGATCAACGATTCCGGCGGCGCGCGGATTCAGGAAGGGGTCGTCAGCCTCGGCGGCTACGCCGAGATTTTTTGGCGCAACGTGCAGGCAAGCGGCGTCATCCCGCAGCTGAGTCTGATCGCCGGACCGTGCGCGGGCGGCGCCGTTTACTCGCCCGCGATCACCGACTTCATCCTGATGGTCGAAGGCATCTCGCAGATGTTCATCACCGGCCCCGAGATCATCAAGACGGTGACCGGCGAGGAAGTGACCTTCGACGAACTTGGCGGCGCGCAGACCCACGCGACCAAGAGCGGCGTCACCGACCTGGTCGCCGCCGACGAAGACGAACTCGTGGCGCTGACCCGCACGCTGCTCTCGTACCTGCCGCAGAACAACCTCGACGAGCCGCCGCGCTACGCCTGCGACGATGACCCCGAGCGGCTCTGCCCGGAACTCGATACGCTCGTACCCGACGAGTCGAACCGCTCGTACGACATCCTCGCGGCGATTCACGGCGTCGTCGACGAGGGCGAGTTCTTCGAACTCTCCGCCCGCTACGCGCCGAACATCGCGATCGGCTTCGGGCGGATCGCGGGGGGGACGGTCGGGATCGTCGCCAACCAGCCGATGCACCTGGCCGGCGTGCTCGACATCGCCTCCTCGATCAAGGCGGCGCGTTTCGTGCGCTTCTGCGACGCCTTCAACATCCCGCTGCTGACCTTCGTCGACGTGCCCGGTTTTTTGCCGGGGACCGCGCAAGAATACGGTGGGATCATCAAGCACGGCGCCAAGCTGCTCTACGCCTACGCCGAAGCGACCGTTCCGAAGATCACGGTGATCACTCGCAAAGCCTACGGCGGCGCCTACGACGTCATGTCCTCCAAACACATCCGGGCCGATTACAACCTGGCCTGGCCCTCGGCCGAGATTGCGGTGATGGGCGCGCAGGGTGCCGTCAAGACGATCTTCCGCCGCGAACTCGGCGAAGCCGCCGACCCCGAAGCGAAGTTCGCCGAACTCGTCGCCGACTACGAAGCGCGCTTCGCCAACCCGTACATCGCCGCCGCGCGCGGCTACGTCGACGACGTGATCGAGGCGAGCCGCACCCGCGCCGCCGTCGCGCGCGCCCTGCGCATGCTCGCCGACAAACGCGTCGAGCGCCCCAAACGCAAGCACGGCAACATCCCGCTGTAAATTTTCGCGCCGCGGCACCAGCGCCGCTTCGGGAACGAGCCCCGGCTACGCTGCGTTCGCCTGCGCGACTCGGCGCGTGAGCCAGGAGGCTGCGAACTCGGACGTCTGGGCGCGTGCGAGCGCTGCATAGCGGCGCTCGCCGGTCAGCTCGTGCAGCCGCAGGGCCGCGCGCGCCGCCCGCCACGCGTAGCCGGCCTTCCTCCAGATCGCGAGCGCCTCGAGGTAGTGCTGTCGTCACCTTTCGCGTGGATACCGTACGTGCCGACGTCGCGTCGTGACGACACGGGATTGACATCTTGATATGGCCTCTCGCAGAAATCGGCCGCCGAAGAGGCCGCCTTTCGGGCGGCCCCGGTCAGGTCATTTATGGCGCGATGAATCGCCCGCCGGTCAGATCCTTAAGTGGCTTGACACGGGTGCAGGAGCGCCCCTTCTTCGGCGGCAGCGGGACAACGAACCGTCGCCGGAGTTGTTCCGGTCGAAATGGTAGAGCGGCGCATGTTCGCCTTCTTCGGTCATATCCAACCCCTCCTGGCGCTCGGCGTGACGGTCAGCACGGCCTTGACCGACGCAGTATACGTCATGTTCAGCGCAGCCGTCGCGGCGCGTCGGCGCGGCGCTGCCGCCAATTGGAGCGGCGCGTGGTACCTCCTGTCATCGTTCGCGGTGATCGCCTACACCAGGGACTGGACCTACGTGGGATTCGCGGCCGCCGGTTCCTGGATTGGCGCGTATCTGTCGATCACGTTGCTCGGTCCGAACCGGCCGCACGGTCACGCTCCGCCCGGCGCATCCCCGGAATGAATCGTACGCATCACGTTGCTGCTCGTACGAGCCGCCCTGCTGCTCGTCGGCTTCGTCGGGGCGCTCCGGCGCAGCGAGCTCGTCGCGCTCGACCGCGGCGACCTCCGGGCGAGGGAAGAAGGGGTCGTGCTCGCGATCCGCCGCTCCAAAACTGACCCCGAAGCGGCCGGCCGCGAGATCGGAATTCCGCGCGCCGAGGAACTGTGCCCGGTGCGCGCGCTCGAAGGCTGGCTCGCGCACGCTCCCGACGACGGAGGGCCCGTGTTCAGGGCGATCGACCGCCACGGAAAGCTGCGCGCAAGACTCTCGAGCCACGCGGTGGGCGAGATCCTTAAGCGGCGCGCCGCCGCCGTCGGACTCGATCCCGACGAACTCGGCGGACACTCCCTGCGCTCGGGCTTCGCAACCGCGGCCGCGCGCGCCGGCGCCACCGAAGAAGCCATCGCGCGCCAAACCGGACATCGCTCGCTCGCCGTCCTGCGTACCTACATCCGCCGCGGAAATCTATTCGAAGACCATGCAGCAAGCCGCCTCGGACTTTAGTGCGAGATCGTTCCGTGGCATGAAGGCGAACGCCACTCGGGAGGTATGCTGTAATCGCGGTAATGGACGACGTGTTCGATGCGCTCGAGGCGCGCCTAACCGAAGCGCCGGTCGATGACGAGCCACTGACCGCCGCCGACCTCAGCCGCAATCGCGGAGGCTGAGGCCGACTTCGCGCACGGTCGTTTCACCGTGGACCCCGCCGCGCGCGACCCGAGCACCGTCGAAGACGAACCCGCACCCGAGCGCTTTAGCGCTCGAGTTGGACCGTCGCGTACTCGCGGCGGAGCCGATCGGGATTTGGCGAACATTCCGCGCCCACGGAGGCCGCAATGCTCCGTGCCGACTTTCGCAAGCTCGCTGCAGACCCGACGACTCGCGACAGTCGCCCTGCGCTCTCTCACGGATCACATTGACACGAGAACGGCCGCTGGCCGGATGTTGTACGCCGTGCTGGGCGCCGTCGCGCAGTTCGAGCGAGACGTGTTGCGCGGACGAACCGTCGCGGGCCTTGCAGCCGCGAAGCGACGCGGCGAACGCCTTGGCCGGCGGCCCGCGCTCTCGCCCGCGCAGGTCGCAGAAGCGAAGAAGATGCTCAAGCGCGGCGAGAGCCCGAATCACGTCGCTCGCGTCCTGCGGGTAGGACGCTCGACGTTGTATCGCGCGATCATCAGAATATCACGTAGTATTTAACGCAGCTATTTCGTCAACGCCTCAAACACGCTTACCACTACCTTGAACACCCGTTGTAAGTCCAGGCTGGGGCTCGGATTCACAATGTGCGACACGCCCTTCTGATCGATGACGAGCACGCCTTCCGCGGCAACGTCATAGATCTCGAGCCGTGCCTTTCTCCGCGCAAGCTCCTTATTCCAGTCGCGCGACGGACCCGCCGGAAGGATCTCATAATCTTTGTCCCATCCCCGCAGCTGCTTCTCCGGCGCAATCGATGGACGCCCAAAGGGAGAGTAGACCGCTTCGAACACGGGCGAGAGCTCTCGAAGCGCGGCATTGACCATAGCTCGTATGTCCCGCAACGGGTGATCGAGAGGAACCAGCTCTTCCGTCGACACCGTCGTCCACATCGACGTTCGCTGCACATCTTTAGACCGCATCGGCCGCAACCTCAAAAAGAATCGAGGAGACTTGCCTTCATGATAGCTCAAGACGCCCGTAAAATCGAGCCCCTAGCATCCGCGATATCGTCCGGCCGGAACAATCTGGCGAGCTTTGCGCAGTTGGGCTTCTTTGGACATGCGCTCATGGAGAACCGAAACGGTCTCGTCGTGGACGGCCGTTTGACGTTGGCAACCGGCACCGCGGAGCGGGAAGCGGCTTTGGACATGATCGGGGGCATCAGCGGGTCGGGTCGCGTTACCCTCGGTGCCGATAAGGATACGACACGGCGGACTTTGTGGCCGATTTGCGCGCTCTCGGTGTGACGCCCCACGTTGCGTAAAAACAACACGAGACGTCGTAGTGCCATTGATGAGAGGACGACACGTCACGAAGGGTATGAACTGAGTCAGCGCAAGCGCAAGCGTGTCGAGGAGATATTCGGCTGGGAGAAAGTGGTCGGTGGAGTGCGCAAGGTCAAAGTTCGCGGACTGGCTCGGGTCGGTGCAATCTTCACCCTTGCGCTCGCCGCGTTCAACCTGGTACGCATGCGCAAGCTGATCCCGATGGCGGCATGGACACGGGATCAGTGTCTCTTGAAATGAGCAAAAACCTCGAAAACGACCTAGAAACCCCGGGGAAGTTCCGAAGCTGAAAATGCTTACCGGGGACCGATTTCTTGCAGTCGTTCGCACTTTTTCCGCGACCTGCTAAGTCATATAGGGAATCCCGGATAAATGCGTCATATAAATCCGGCGCGCCGTTTCGTCCGGTCGCGGCGTCGGCGCCCTCGCAGGGGGCGCGGGTTAGCGTCCGAATCCATCGGGTCCGCTATGCGACCATCGGAGGAATCGATGAACGAATACCACGATCACGCGGACCTCGGCCTGCTCCCGGAATTGAAGAAGCTCGCAGCAAAAGAGTTCGACGGATACGCTGCGCTCAATGCGGCCGCAGGGCGCGCCGATGGAGTGATCCCGAAGAAGTATCGCGAGCTAATGGCGATCGCGATCTCGCTGACCACCCAGTGCCCGTACTGCCTCGACGTTCACACCGTGGCCGCCAAGAGGGCCGGCGCGACTCGCGAGGAAGTTGCCGAAACGACGTTCATCGCCGCCGCGTTGCGCGCAGGGGCCGCCGTAACCCACGGCGCGCTGGCCCTCAAGCTGTTCGACCGGCCGTAGATCCGGGGCCTCGAGGTCTCATAGCCCAATCGTTCAGGGGGCTAGGGGTAAACCCAACACTCGTGCTGTAGCGGCCATCTGTTAGCGGCGGCGTAAAGAGGCGCATATTTGGCGGAAGATTGATCTGAGCCATTCGCCCCTGGCCGCAGATGTTCCCCAACGCTGGGTGTGTGGTTTCGCTCGTCGATCGGCTCGTGCACCGCTCCGAGGTGATCGCCATCGAGGCCGAGTCGTATCGCCTGAAAGAAGCGCAAGAGCGCTCCGAACGCAACGCCAGACAACGGCGGGCAAGCAAGGCCGCGACGGCAACGAAATAGGGAGCCGCCGTCTACAAGCTGGGAACGGAGCTCACGACCGGCATTACGCACCGGTTCCGGGCGCGTACATTTTCTTTGCGAAGACCGGATGAACGCAGCAGCCTGCCTCGCCGAGCGATAAAGCTTCCGATCGCGTAGCCTGCGGCCGCGTACCTTCCGCCGCGCAGCTGCACCAATTCGCGCCGGGGGCTATACTCGCTGCACATGAAGTGGCCAAAGCGCAAGACACGCAAAGAGAGGCTTCTCGCTAAGGCACTGCCGAGCGTGCAACCTCCCGACAACCACGGCGACGAAGGGTTCCGCCGGCGCCCGAGTCGGCGCGCGTCTACCCGCGAGGCCGCCGACGTTGGTTGGCGCAGCCGCTTGTTCTTTACCGGCTGAGACCGTCTCGAGCTGAACATCTCACTCGCAGGCTGACCGGGCGGGCTATTCGTACGCCGCGTCCTTGACCGACGCAACACATGATTCGCTACGCGTCGATGATGCTGTCGACGTCGAGCGTCAATCCTTCGGGCGCGGTCCCGAGCTCGACGACTTCGCGGGTGTCCGGGTCGATGGCGACGGCGTAGAGCGTGCCGCGTATGCGAAAGTGCGAGGCGTGGGCGACGGTTTCCGTAAAGTCGTCCGTATCGGATTTCACTTCAACGATGACGTCCGGGCTGATCGGCCAGAATTTCTCGGCTTTGCCGAGTCTGGTCAGTTCGTCGATGCGCGACTGGCCAATCCACGACGCATCCGGCGACATGGTCTTCTTGCCTGGTCCGACGTTGAAACCGGTACTCGAGTCGAATGCCTTCCCACCGGCGATCGACGCATAGCGATGGAGTTGGACCCCGGCTTCCAGGCTCTTGGCCCCCTTTGGTATGGGTCGGGACTCATCGTGATCGTGCCGTCCTCATCCCGTTCGATTCGGTATCCGGGATTGTCACGCGAGAGATGCACTAGAGCGTCGTCGCTTCCGATGATGAGAGGAGCCCCTAACGTGATCGCCATCGAGATCTCATTCCTTTAGATTCCATACGTCAGCGGCCTCCCGCGGCGGCGCGAGCAAGCACCCCCGCCACCCTCTCGAGCGTCGAACGACGCAAGCTTTCTCGGACGGCGAAAGGTGGGCAGTTTATGCGGGGCTCCCTTCGGTTGTAGGGGTAAAACTGTTGGCGCCGAAAATCCCTCGCACGTCGCTCGCATCTTGCGCCGCGGCCGCTCGACCTTGTATCGTTCAATCGGATGAGCAAAGCCGCACCGCTCACGGGGCGGCCCAGGGCGGGTCAGGCTCGTTTCTCGTTTGCCGACAGTCGCTGTCGTATGAACTCCTCTATCGATCCGGGAAGAATCGCGCTCGTCGGGTGCAGCCTCACTACCTGATGCCGGCCGTCCGCTGGCGTTTCGGGCTAGGTCGCCGAGGCGAATATCTCGGCGACGATCGCGTGCATCGCGGGATCGCACGCGCGCAGCCGTTCGCGCGTCGCGTGCGGCCAGGGCGACCGTTCGTCGTTCAAGACGTCCGCGTACGCGCGGACCGCCTCGGCGAAATACTCGTCCAAGCCGGACGCCGAGTAGGGCGTCACCCACGCCCCGGCCGTCGCAAACGCCATGCGTATCTTCGGATCGAAACCGCTGCGATACACGCCTCCACCGAGCCTCAGGTCGATGGCGTGCGCCGTTTCGTGCCCGGTCGTCATCGACGAGAGCATCCGCAGGTACACGGTGCGTTCCTCGACGATGAAGAGGCCTGCCAGCGCAGTCGCGGGCGCTCGGGCGCGGCGGAAGGACCGCTGCGCCGCTGAAACTCATCGACGCCAATCTGCTGCTGTACGCCTACGACGCGGGCGCGCCGCTTCACGATCGTGCGCGAGCCTGGTTGACGGCCGAACTGAACTCACGCACCTCCCCGCGCACCGTGCGCCAACCACTCGACGTTGGGGCCGCTTGTGTACTGGTCGACCGCTGGCTCGAGCTTCCGTTCGCCGCCGTCCTGCTCCCAACGGACCAAGCGCGCGGTGCGCTCGCCCCGGATGCCGATTTGGCCGCGTCCGCCCTCGAACACGGTGCAATCCTCTGCACGCACGATCGCGACTTCGCCCGCTTCCGGGGCGTTCGCGTCGAGTATCCGCTCGGCGGTTTAAGAGTCCTCGCCTCACAGCATCCACTCGTCGCCGTCGGCGGCGAGGGCGATGCCGGCGGCGGCGAGCGCTTCGGCGGCGGCGCTCTCGGGGCGGAGCGCGGGATTGGTGTTGTTGAGGTGGGCGTAGACGACGCGCGTGCCGGCGGCGGCGAGCGGGGCGAGCGCGCGCAGCGACCCGAGGTCGCCGCCGATCGGGAGGTGCCCGAGGTCGCTGGCCCGCTTGGCGACGCCGACCGACGCCAGCTCGTCGTCGCTCCAGAAGGTGCCGTCGACGAGCGCGAGCGGGCTGCGTCCGATCTGCGCGAGCAGCTCGCGCCCGAGCGCGGCGAAGATCGGCGCGAACAGCACGCGTCCCCCGCGCCGCTCGTCCTCGATCGCCCAGGCGTAGACCGCCTCCGGATCGGCCGCGCGCCCGGCGTAGCCGGGTAAGAGGCCCGGGACCGCAATCGCGGTCGCGCGCAACTCGCGACCGAGTGTGACCGCCCCGCCCGCCGGAACGGATTCCCAGCGATGCGGCGCCGCGAGGAATGGCCGCAGCATCGGCTGTTCGCCGGCGAGCGCGCGCACCGGCGCGCTCGAGTAGACCTCGAACCCGCATTCGCCGCCTTGCCGCATGACCGCGAAACCGCCGATGTGATCGACGTTCGCGTCGGTCAGCAGGATGCCGGCGAGCGGCGTGCCGCGCGTTGTGCTCGGCCACAGCGCGGCCGTGCGCGCGAACTGTTGCGCGAGGTCGCCGGAGGCGTTGATCAACCACCAGTTCGTGCCGTCGGCTGACACCGCGAAACCCGATTCCGTGCGCGCGGGGGCCCGGCCGGCGCGCGCCGCGGCGCAATTCCTGCACGCGCAATTCCATTGCGGCACGCCGCCCCCGGCCGCCGAGCCGAGGACGCGCACGATCACCGCGCGAGCGAGGGTTCGGGCCGGCGGTAGATCAGTTCGGGCGTCGCTTCCCCATCGCGCAGCGCGACCAGCGTCCGGTGATTGGGGCTCTTGGCGCAGACGGGATCGGTGAGGCCGGCGTCGCCAAGCACCAAAAACGCCTGGCAGCGGCAGCCGCCGAAATCGAGCTCGCGGCGCTCGCACGAACGGCACGGCTCCGGCATCCAAGCGGTCCCGCGATAGATCGTGAAGGCGCGATCGTTTTCCCAGATGTCCGCGAGCGAGCGCTCGCGCAGGTTCGGGAATTCCAGGGTCGCGATCTGCGAAGCGGCCGGGCACGGCAAGACGCGTCCGTCGGGCGTGACCGTCAGCGCGACTTGCCCCCAACCGTGCATGCACGGTTTGGGGAGTTCCTCGTAGTAGTCGGGCAGCACGTAGGTGATCTCCATCGTCCCGCGCAGCCGCGCCTGCGCTTGCGCGACCAGCTCGCGCCCGCGTTCGACTTGCGCGCGCGACGGCAAAAGCGCGAGCCGGTTGCGAAAGCCCCAGCCGTAGAACTGGACGTTCGCAAGCTCGAGCCGCCGGATCCCCTCACGCTCCGCGAACGCGAGCACCTCGGGCAGCAAATCGTGGTTGAGGCGGTGCAGCACGCAGTTGAGCGTGAGCGCGACCTCGCGTTGCGCGACCCGCCGGAGCGCGTCGAGCTTGCGCTCGAAGACGTCGGTCCCGGCGATGTGCGCCGCCAACTCCTTCTCCGGTGCCTGGATGCTGATCTGCACGTGCGCGAGCCCGGCCGCGAGCAGCCGGTCGAGCAGCGCGTCGTCGAGAAAGGTCCCCTGCGTGATCAGGTTCGTATAGGCGCCGCGCTCGGTCGCGCGCGCAACCAGCGCGACGAGATCATCCGCGCGCAGGGTCGGCTCGCCGCCGGAAAAGCCGATTTGCTGCACGCCGAGCGCGGTCGCTTCGTCGAGCGCGCGCAACCAGACGGACCGTTCGAGTTCGTCGCGCACCGAGCCGAGTTTGAGCGGATTGTAACAGTACGGGCACTGCAGGTTGCAGCGGTAGGTCAGCTCGCAGAGCAGCGAGCGCGCTTGCGGGCTCACGCCCTCACCACGAAGCCGCGCAGCGAGAAATCCTCGAGCAGCGCGGCGACGTCGGCGCGCAACCGTCCGTTCGGGTCGGCAAAGCGGGCGGCCAGCGCCTCGGCGATCTCGCCGGCGCTACGCGTTCCGTCGACGAGCGCAAGCACCGCGGCCGCGCTCGGACTTAAATCGACGAGCCCCTCGGGAACGAACAGGGTCTGCTCGCGCAGCCGGATCCCGGGCGCGAGGCGCAGCCGCGTCGCGGCGGCGATCACCGCAAGGTCCCGCTCGCTAGCGCGGTCGCATCGAGGATCGACCAGAGCACGTCGCACTTGAAGCCGAGCGCGGCGACGCAGGCATCTTCGAGTTCGGGCGTGGTCGCGTGCGCGGTCACCCACGAAAGGGCGAGCTCCGCGTCGCGCCGCGCGAATTCGAGCCGATCTTCGAAGTACGCGAGCGCGCTGCGCTCGATCCAGGGATACTTCGCGACGATCGCCGCAACGCGCGCGACCATCACCGGCGGTCCGAACAGTTCGGTCAGCGACGAGGCAACCGCTTCGAGCCACGGCCGCCGTCGCGCGAACTCGACGTAGGCGTCGACCGCGAAACGTGTCCCGGGCGCAACGTAGCGCTCGGCCAGCACATCCTCGTCGCGCAAGCCGACCGCGCGCCCGAGCGCAAGCCACTTCTCGGTCCCGCCTTGGCGTTCGGCGGTTCCGTCGTGATCGAGGATGCGCACGATCCAGGCACGGCGGTAGGCGGCGCTCGGAAGCGAGGCGAGCACGTACGCGTCCTTGATCGGGATCGCTTTTTGATAGTAGTAGCGGTTGCCGACCCACGCTTGGACCGCTTCGCGCGAGAGCGTGCCGGCAACGAGGGCCTGGTGAAAGGGATGCTTGTCGTGGTAGCGCTGCGCGCCGACTTCGCGCAAGCGTCCGACCAGCCCGGAGCCGGCGGCAGCGGCTACCACGGAATCGCTCTCGGCTACCCGGCGGTACCGAGGTACATGGTGACTTCGAAACCGGTCGAGAGAACCGCATAGGTCGGGGTCGTCCAGGTCGTCATCGCTGGTCCTTTCTGTGGGTCGTGCGGGCCGCCAAAGCGGCGGCTGCCATGAGCGATATTCCCTGGGAAACGGTCCTTCCCGCTCCCAGATTTCCACATAGCAAAAACTTTCTGGATTTAACCTGGGGTATCCCCAGGATAAAGCCAGGCGATGGGACGCACGATCTCCTTCTGTGGGCGCCAATGCCGAGGCACGGCCCTTCGGGGCGCTATACTGCCGCCATGACCCACGCTCAGCAGCTTGCCCGGACCCTCAATGCCCTGACCCGCGAGCCACAGTTTTCGAATAGCAAGGCGCGCGCGGCCGCGCGGCAGGACGCGAACGTCGACTGGCCGCGGACCAAAGCGCACAACGACGGTTTCAATCCGGAGGTCGACGGCTGCGAGTCGTTCGCGATGCGGGACGGCAGCATTTGCGAATGGCTTCCCGCCCGGTACGCCTACGCGGCGCGCGCGAGCGGCTGAGGCCGTTTGCGCGCCGCGACGTTTTTCGGACGGTCGCTCGCCTAGAGTCTCCGTAGGGTCGCAGCCGCTTCGGCTGCGGCGCATCGCCGTCTGCGGAGGGAACTCCATGAAATCGATTCGCACCGTCCTTGCGTTCGGGGGCGCCGCCGTGGCGCTCGCCGTCGCGGCCTGTAGCAGCAACCACTTCGTACCGCCCGTCACCGGGGTCCCCGCGGCCCAGTGCGCGACGACGACGCTCGCGCTCCCGGCCGCCGGCAGTCCGCTCGCGCTGCCGGCGAGCCAGGGCTTCGGCGGCAGTCTCATCGTGCCGAGTTTCAGCGGCAGCGCGCCGAACGTCGCCCTCGTCACCTGCGCCGGGCTCGGCGGCGGATTCCCGGTGCCGCAAGCGCGCGGCGCGCACCGGCTCACGCCGGCGCCGACTGCGATCGCGTCGTACGAAATCACCTTCGCGTCCGCCGTGACCTTCTCGAGTTTCCCGACGGTCACGCTGACCTATCCGTCGGCGAGCTACGGACCGCTCGTGCTCGAAGCGTTCGCCTCCAACGGAACGCTGCTCGGAGCATTCCCGGCGAGTGCTCAGAGCGCAACATCGGCGACGTTCAGCCCGCCGCCCGCGAGCGGCACGTTCACCTTCCCGGCGGGGAGCACCGTCACGCTCGAACTCGTCGCCGGCAGCAGCCTCGCGAGCCCGAGCCCATCGCCGAGCGCGACCGCAACGGCGACGGCAACCGCTTCGCCGACGCCAACCTCAACGCCGACCGCTACGCCGACCGCGACTGCTACGCCAACGGCGAGCCCGACGCCGACCTCGTCTCCGATGATCGCGGCCTGCACGGGGCAGACGTCCACCAGCTCCTCGTCCACCGTGACGGAGACGCTCTTAGCCGCCGGCGGTACGCTCTGCATCCCGTCGTTCGGCGGCTTCGGCGGTTCGATCTTGTATCCGACCACGAATCCGTCGGTCTCCGTGACGCTGACGAGCAGCACCACGAACCTCGGGACGCTCCCGGCGCTCGGACCCTCCGGCGCGCCGATCTTCTATCTGCAGATCGCGCTGAGCGGCGAGACCACGTTCGGGAGCGGGCTCGCCGGCACCGAGACGGGCCTCGTCTCCGCGAGCATCATCCCGGGGAACACGTACACGGCCTACGGCCAGGCGACGTTCTCCGGCGTTACGATAAACTTCTCGCCGTACACGGCGACCGCGCAGGCCTCGCCGTACGGCGGAGCCCTGATGGGAATCGGCACCCTGCTCAAGTCGCAATTCGTCCCCGGCGCCGCGAGCGGCGTCATCGAAATCTACCCCGGCTAATCGCCGAGGCGCTTGCGGCGGGAGGAAACCGCCGCCGCAAGCGCCCTTCTTCTCGCGGCCCCGAGAGGCGAACGCTTCTCCGAATCGCAAGATGGCGCTTCGTGGCGCTTCTCGCTGGAAAGACCGCCCTGGTTACGGGCGTTGCCAATCGCTGGTCGATCGCGACCGGGATCGCGCGCGCGCTTCACGCGCACGGCGCGCGGGTCGCGCTGACCTACCAAAACGAGCGAGTCCAGGACGAAGTCGAAAAGCTCGCGCGTGAACTGGGCGGACCGGCCTACCCCTGCGACGTCTCCTCCGATGCCTCGCTCGAGTTGCTCGCGGTCCGCGTCGGCGATGAACTCGGGCGGCTCGACACGCTCGTCCACTCGATCGCCTTCGTCAACAAAGAAGACCTGGCGGGCGCTGTCTACACGACCTCGCGCTCGGGCTTTTCGCTCGCGAGCGAGATCTCGGCCTACTCGCTAATCGCGCTGGTGCGGGCGCTCGTCGACGTTCTCGCCGACGGCGCCAGCGTGATGGCGCTGACCTACCTCGGCGGAACGCGGATCGTCCCCAACTACAATTTGGCCGGGATCGTCAAAGCCGCGCTCGAGGCGGAAGTCCGTTACCTCGCCTACGATCTGGGCGAACGTGGGATCCGGGTCAACGCGATCTCGGCCGGGCCGATCTCGACCGCGAGTTCCCGGCAAGTCAAGGATTTCAAGAAGATGCTCGACCGGGTCGCGGCGGCCGCGCCGCTGCGGCGCAACGTCAGCGCGGAAGACATCGGGCGGACCGCCGTCTACCTGGCCTCCGATCTCTCGGCAGCCGTCACCGCCGACGTCCACTTCGTCGACGCCGGCTATCACGCGATGGGCATGTACCCCGACCCGCCGGGCGCCAAGTGACCTCCGGCGAACTTGCGGCCGTCGCGCTCGCGCTCGCGGCGCTGCGCGCGCGTGTGCAAGCCGAAAGCGGCCCGCCGATATCCGCCTGGCGGCGCGCGGCGCGGCGCGAAGCGCTCACGGACGGGTTCGAGCGCGCGAGCGACGAGTTCGCGCGATGAAGCGGCTGCTGATCGCCAACCGCGGCGAGATCGCTCTGCGGGTGATGCGCAGTGCGCGCGAGCTTGGCCTCGCGACGATCGCCGTCTATTCCGAAGCGGATCGCGATGCGCTGCACGTCGCCTACGCCGACGAAGCGTATCTGCTCGGACCGGCCGCGCCCGCCGCAAGCTATCTCTCGATCGAGCGAATCCTCGCCGTGGCAGCGCAGTCGAACGCCGATGCGATCCATCCCGGCTACGGCTTTCTCGCCGAGAACGCCGGCTTCGCGCGGGCCGTCACGGCCGCGGGGCTGCTGTGGGTCGGGCCGCACGCCGAGGCGATCGAGGCGATGGGCGACAAGTTGCGCGCGCGCGCCGCGATGGTTGCGGCCGGCGTCCCGGTCGTCCCCGGCGCAACGAGCCCGCTGGCGAGCGGGGCCGAGGCGCTGGCCGCCGCCGATCTCTACGGGCTGCCGCTTGCGATCAAAGCTTCGGGCGGCGGCGGCGGCAAAGGACTCAAGGTCGCGCGCACGCGCGACGAGCTCGTGAGCGCGTTTTCGCTCGCGCGGCGCGAGGCCGAGGCCTACTTCAAGGACCCGACGGTCTACGCCGAGCGCTATCTCGAGAATCCCAAGCACGTCGAGCTGCAAGTGCTCGCCGACAAGCACGGCGGCGTGGTGCACGTCGGCGAGCGCGACTGCTCCTTGCAGCGGCGCCACCAGAAGCTGCTCGAAGAGACCCCGGCGCTGGTGAGCGAATCCGTACGCGAACGTCTGCGTGAAGCCGGGATCCGGGCAGCGCGCGCGATCGCCTACGATAGCGTCGGCACGATCGAGACGCTGGTCTGTGGCGACGAGTTCTTCTTCCTCGAGATGAACACGCGCATCCAGGTCGAGCACACGATCAGCGAGATGACGAGCGGCCTCGATCTCGTGCGCGAGCAGCTACGGGTCGCCGCCGACGAGCCGCTCGGGTACGGTCAGGCGGCGATCGTGCTGCGCGGCCACGCGATCGAAGCGCGGATTAACGCCGAAGAACCGGCGCGCGGCTTCGCTCCCGCTCCCGGAACGATCGCGCGCTACCGCGAGCCGGCCGGCTTCGGCGTGCGGGTCGATTCGGCGGCAAGCGCAGGGACGGCGATCGGGGCCGACTACGATTCGCTCGTCGCCAAACTGATCGTCTGGGCTCCCGACCGCCCGCAGGCCCTGGCGCGGATGCGCCGCGCGCTCGACGATTACGTCGTCGCGGGGGTTCCGACGACGATCCCGTTCTTGCGCGCGCTGCTCGACGAGCCGAGCGTCGCCGCGGGCACCTACGGAACGGCGACACTCGAATCGTTCGCCGAGTCGTGGTCGCCGGCGGAAGCCGCGCAGCCGATGGCGGCCGGCGGATCGAGCAACGGCGCGCCGGATGCGATTCGGGTCGAAGTCGACGGTCGCTTACACACGGTCCGGCTCCTCGATCTGCCGGCGCTCGGCGCTTCGGATTCTCCGCGCGCGCTCGCGAAGGCGCCCTCGCGCCGCCCGCCCAAAGCGGCAGCCCGTACGCAAGCCGCCGGCGGCGGCGACGAGATCGTCGCGCCGATCCACGGACTCATCGTCGAGATCGCCGTCAAGGCCGGCGACCGCGTCGAGAGTGGCGCCGTCATCGCGACGATCGAAGCCATGAAGATGATGAACGAAATTCGCGCTCACCGCGCCGGAACGATCCGCGCCGTGCACGCCGGCGCGGGCACCACCATCGAACCCGGTGCGCCGCTCGTCTCGTTCGAACCCGCCTAGCCGCTCCGCAACGTCAGCTCGGTGCCGAGCGTGCGCGAAACGGCTCGCCGCACGCGGCCGCTACATCCCGAGTTCGAGCCGGACGCTCGTGCCGCTCTTCGAGCTTTCGATCGAGACGCGATCGACCAGGGCGTGCATGATCCCGAGTCCGCGACCGCGCTCGGGATCGCCGTCGAGGCGCCAGCGGCCGCGGTCGTGGACTTCCACGACCAGCCGCCCCCGGATCACGTAGGCACGCAGCCGCACCTCGCCCTCGATCCCCCGATAGGCGTGCTCGATCGCGTTGCTCGCGGCCTCGCCGACCGCCAAGAGCACGTCTTCCATCCGCCGCCCGGCCAGCCCCGACGAGGCGAGGAACGCCCGCAGCGTCGCGCGCAAGTGCGGCGAGCTTTCGGGGCGGGCCGGAACGGCGAGATCGATGCCCGAGGACTCGGTGACGGCCGGCCTTCGCTGCTGGAGACGCTTCGTGGGGTGCTCCTTCGCGGCGTGGGGGGTGCGCAGCGTGGGAGCCGAAAGTCTTGCGCGTGAGCGACGAGACTCCCCCTCGCCACGCGCGCACGGAGAACGCGAGCGGGATTCCGCTTCGCTCGGCCTACCTTCCGACCGACCTCGCCTGGGCGCGCGAACGGCTGGGCGGGGCCCCGCCGCCCGGGGCCTTTCCGTTCGTGCGCGGGATTCGGCCCGACGGGTACCGCGAGCGCCTCTGGACGATGCGGCAGTACGCGGGCTTCGCGAGCGCCGCCGAGTCGAACGCGCGCTATCGCTACCTGCTGGAACGCGGAACGACCGGGCTCTCGGTCGCCTTCGACCTGCCCACGCAACTCGGCTTCGATTCCGATGCCGCGCAAGCGCGCGGCGAGGTCGGCAAGGTGGGCGTCGCGATCGACGCGCTGGCCGATATGGAGACGCTGTTCGCGGGGATCCCGCTCGAACGCGTGAGCGTTTCGATGACGATCAACGCGCCGGCCGCGATCCTGCTCGCGATGGTGCTCGCGCTCGCGCGCCGCCGCGGTATTCCGCTCTCGCAGTTGACGGGCACGATTCAGAACGACCCGCTCAAAGAGTACGTCGCGCGCGGAACCTACATCTTCCCGCCGGCGCCGTCGCTGCGTCTCGTGACCGACGTCATGGCCTACTGCGCGGGCGAGGTCCCGCGCTGGAACACGATCTCGATCTCCGGCTACCACATCCGCGAAGCGGGCTCGACCGCCGTCGAAGAGGTGGCCTTCACGCTCTCGAACGCGAAAGCGTATCTGGCCGCTGCCCGTGCGCGCGGCCTCGACCTGGCGACCGTCGCCTCGCGCATCTCCTTCTTCTGGAATGCGCACAACGATCTGTTCGAAGAGGTCGCGAAATTCCGCGCGGCGCGTGCGCTCTGGGCGCAGATCGTGCGCGACGAGTTCGGGTGCGACGACCCGCGTGCGCAGATGCTGCGTTTCCACAGCCAGACCGGCGGCTCGACCCTGTGCGCGCAAGAGCCCGAGAACAACGTGGTGCGGGTTGCGATCCAGTCGCTCGCGGCGGTCCTCGGCGGGACGCAGTCGCTGCACGCCAACGGCAAGGACGAGGCGCTCGCGCTGCCGACCGCGGCGAGCGCCAAGCTCGCGCTGCGCACGCAACAGATTCTCGCCTACGAAAGCGGCGTCGCCGACGTCGCCGACCCGCTCGCGGGCTCGTACTACGTCGAGTCGCTGACGGCCGCGGTACTCGAACGCGCGCGGGCGCTGATCGGCGAAGTCGACGCGCTCGGCGGCAGCATCGCCGCGATCGAGAGCGGTTGGATGCAAGCGCGGATCGCCGAATCGGCCTATCGCGCGCAAGAAGCGATCGAACGCCGCGAGACCGTCATCGTGGGCGTCAACGCCTTCGCCGAAGACGATGCGGCGCCCCAGATCGACCTGCAGCAGATCGATCCCGCCGTCGAGCGCCGGCAGATCGAGCGGCTCGATGGCTACCGGGCTGACCGCGACCCGCGCGCAGTCGAACGCGCGCTCGCCGCGGTGCGCGCCGCCGCGGGCGGGAGCGAGAACCTGATGCCGGTCTTCGTCGATGCGGTCGACGCGGGCGCGACCCTGGGCGAGTTGTGCGCGGCGTTACGCACCGTCTTTGGGAGTTACGTCGCCGCGGAGAGTTTCGCCTGAACGCGCTGCCGACCGCGGACTGGACCTTCGATCACGTCGGCATCGTGGTCGCCGATTTCGCGGGGGCGCTCGCGCTCTACACCGGGACCTTCGGCTTTGCGATCCGCTATCGCGAGACGCTCGCCGCTCACGGGATCGAGGCGGTCGGGCTCGCGCTCGGCGCGCAGACGATCGAACTGCTGCGGCCGCTCGCACCCGATTCGCCGGTCGCGCGCTTTTGCGGGAAGGCGGAGTCGCGGCTGCATCACGTCGCCTATCGCGTCCCCGACGTCGCTGCCGAGCTGGCGCGCTTGGAAGCGCTCGGCGTGCGCTTGATCGATCGCGTGCCGCGGCCGGGCGCGCACGGCAACCTGGTCGCCTTCCTGCACCCGAGCGCGACGCTCGGCGTGCTCACGGAGTTGTGCGCCCCGGCCGGTAAGCCGCGATCATAGCCGAGCCAAGGCCGCTTCGATCCGCACCCTTAGCCCGCGCTCCCGGCGTGCCAAAGCCGTTCACTTATCCCCTACTATCCTCGGCTGCTCGCCTCGCTGATCTAAAGTGCCGACCGCCCACTTGGTGTTTTTTTTTTTGCGGGAGCTATCCTGCCTCTATGAGGCGCTATCTTCTGTTGCAGACTGCGGCGGCTTTTCTCGTCTTCATTACCTTAGCAAGTCTTTCCGGGTGCGCCGGCGGCGGCTTCCCAGCGGCAGTCAACGCCACGAGATCGAATTCGTCGGCAGCTCAAGGTGCAAGGTCGGCTGCTACGAATCAATTTTCGGTGGCACCCGGCGGTGACTGCCCATCAGAGTTCATCGGATGCGTAAACGCGTCAAATCCGTTCGCCGGGTTCTGTGACGCGATCTGCCTCGACCCAATTGATCAGTTTTCGTTCTTCCCCCCGCCCCGCTACGCCTCGTCAAGTCAGTTTGCGCTTCAGTTGTGGGGAATCGGTAAGAAGTGCGACGATTCCCAGCTTGCGATCGGAGACAACGCGCCGCCGCAGACGACCGACTCGGGCCATTCGGTTCAAAATATCGATAAAATCGTGGTCACGCAGCCGAACGGTGCGGGTAGCGTGTACGCGTTTCTTTATTTCGACAATAACGGCTCCTATTGGCTGCAAATGGATCCCGCCTACGGCCTCGATTTCTGGACCGCCGTCCTCACGATGGTACCTGGGGCCGGTGCCATCGCAAGCGCGTTGAATAGCGGCAACCTTGACGCAGTGTACCCTTGGTCACTCTCGGAGGCGAACGACCTACGGTCCGACATTGCGAAAACAAATCCAACCGCTGGGGTCTCGATCACCGGATGCTTCTCGGGCGTACCGAGCGGCGCGTTCGAATGACGCCCCGCAGCGTTCGCGTCCAATTCGTTCTTGCGTCGACGTTGTCGACGGCCCTCTTGGCTTGCGTTTGTACTACAACATCATCGCAACAGTACGGCGTTGCGGACGCCGCGGTGATCGCAGCGCCCGGCTCATGCTTTGGGTCACCGTTCGCGCGGGCCGATGACGTGCCGGCCCAAATGACCGACGACGCTCACTCCGTCGCGCATACCGCTGCGGTGTTTTGGGACGGCCTGGAGGTCGGCTGGATATACCGTAATCGCATGGGCCAATCGTGGTTTGTCGGGGAAAATGAACCACAAGTCACCCACGAGACAATCGCTCGTATGTGGAAGATCTTCGGATATCCAAGTTCCACCCCGCCTTCTGCGCCTGGATCCAACAGCTTGGAAGTCATGCTTTCGAAGCCAATCGACCTCTCCGACCTCGGGGACGGCTTCTTAAAAATCGTGGGGTGCTACTGAGGGCACGGCGCCGCATGCCGTTCCATCGAGGCCTGTGCTGTCAGGGTAAGCATTTGCTGTCCACGAGGCTACCGCCCGACTCGCGCGGCCAAGCGGCGGTCTGACTGGTCGCGAGCCGCACCGCGGCGCGCGTTAATCTCGTGGCTTTCGTAGCAGATACTGGCGTGGCGGCTAGTGCGGATATGCGCGCGGCGGTAGACCCGACGGAAGCGCAAGTTGCACATCGAGTTGGGTTTCAAACGTGCGATCCCACGGCAGCGTGATCGTCATGCGCTCGTCGCGGGCTTCCGGATAGATTTCGTGCATGAGTTCGACGGCGTAGGGCCAGAGC
>JBOHTX010000008.1:0-21427 GCA_050733855.1 Vulcanimicrobiaceae bacterium | reverse complement strand
CGGGAAGGCGTGGTGGTTGTTGTGCCAGCCTTCGCCGAAGGTGACGAGCGCGACCCACCAGTTGTTGGTCGAGCGGTCGTCGGTCTTGAAGGTCCGGTAGCCGACGGCGTGCGAGGCGCTGTTGACAAGCCAGGTGCAGTGGTAGGTGAAGACCAGCCGCGCGAAAATCCCCCAAATGACCCACGGCCAGCCGCCGAGCGCGAGCAGCACGAGCGCAAGCGCCACGGTGAACAGCACGTTGTAGCGCTGCAGCGCGCGCTGGAAGGGGTCGCGCACGAGGTCCGGCGTCCAGCGGGCCCACTCGCTCTGCGGCAGCCGATCTTTGTTCGTGCGGAAGAGCCACTCCATGTGCGCCCAGGGCAGCCCGCGATGGGTATCGTGCGGGTCGCCGTCGGCATCGGCGTGCGCGTGATGGGCACGGTGCTGAGCGACCCATTCGATCGGGCCGCCCTGCAGCGCGAGCACGCCTAGGATCGTCAGCGCGTACTCGACCGGCTTGGGGACGCTGAAGCTGCGGTGCGTCAGCAGCCGGTGGTAGGTCAGGGTCACGCCGAAGCCGGTGATCAGGTAGAGCCCGACTGCCACGAAGACCGCCGCCCACGAGAAGAAGACCGGCAGAAAAACCCCGAGCGCCGCGAGGTGAATCAGGATCAGGGAAATGCCGACCGGATAGTCTCGTTTGCCGGGGCGGGCGGTCGCGGGTTCGGAAGCGGAGGCAGCCATGGACGGCCTTTCGGACGCTGCGGGCGGAGGGTTTATCCGGCGAGCGTTTGAGGTGGCGATTCGAGGCTCGCCTTGGCGACGGCCAGCAACGAACCGAATGCCGCCCGGTCGGAGACGGCCAGGTCGGCGAGAGCCTTTCGATTGAGGGTCACGCCGCTCTTCTTTAGACCGGAGATCAGGCGGCTGTAGGAGAGCCCCTCCGCCCGGGCGGCGGCGTTGATGCGGCTGATCCACAGCGCGCGGAAATCGCGCTTGCGGACTCGCCGGTCGCGGTAGGCGTAGTGCAGCGAGTGCAGGAGCGCTTCGTTGGCGACCCGATAATTGCGCCGGCGCGCGGCCCGGAAGCCCTTGACGAGCTTCATGACCTTGTGCCGGTGCTTGATCTTGGTGATTCCGCGTTTGATGCGTGCCACGACGAGTTGCTCCTACAGCAGGTACGGGATCTGCGGCGCGAAGCGCTTCAGATCGCCGGAGAACACGGGTTGGTCCTTGCGGAAGTGCCGCTTGCGCTTGCGCGTCTTCTTGCTGAGGATGTGGCCGCAGCCGCTGAACTGGTGACGGTGGGTGACCTTTCCGGTCCCGGTCACCTTGACGCGTTTGGCGGTTCCGCGGTGCGTGCGAATCTTAGGCATTGGTCGTGACTCCTTCGGCCGCCGGCTGCGGCGCGGGCGCCTGGGCCGGTGCGGGGTGGTGGTTTTCCGAGAACTTGGGCGGGCCCGTCGGAACGGGGCGCGGCGCCAAGATCATGAACATGTTCTTGCCTTCGAGTTTGGCGTCGCGTTCGACCATTGCGATCGGCGCCAGATCGACGGCCATCCGATCGAGCAGGCGCTTCCCGAAGGCCGTGTAGGTGATTTCGCGTCCGCGAAACATGATGGTTACCTTCACCTTGCCGCCGTCGAGCAGTAAGCGTTCCGCCATCCGGGCCTTGGTTTCGTAATCGTGAGTCTCGATCTTCGGCCGCAGTTTGACTTCGCGCAACTCCCAGTGCCGCTGCTTTTTGCGCGCGTCTTTGTCTTTCTTCGATTGCTCGTACTTCATCCGCCCGTAGTCCGCGATCCGGCAGACGGGGGGAATCGCGGTCGGTGAGATCTCGATGAGGTCGAGGCTCTTCTGCCGCGCGAGCGCCAGCGCGTTCTCCGTCGGCATGACCCCGAGCTGCCGGCCCTCGTCGTCGATGACGCGGACCTGGCGGATGCGGATTTGATCGTTGACGCGCAGCGGTCGTGCTATGGCAGGGGCTCCTCTCCGTTGAAGGCCGCACGAGGATGTCTCGGTGACGGGACATTGCGGTTCGTCGCCCCGCTCCTCGTGTCAGACGATGGCGATGCCGAGGCATCCTGACGTCGGACCGGGCCGGGCGGCGGCGCTCCTTCGTAGGACCGGATCGCCCGCAGGCATCCGGTGAGGGCTCGCGGCCCTGCTTCGGCCCGAGCATCGTAGCAGGAGTCTCCCCCTGAGTCAACGCGTTTCACCTTGACTCAAGCGCCGCCCAGGTTATACCATTGTTCTGACATGAAAGCAGCGCTCCAACGCATCGGGAACTCTCAGGGCATCATTCTCCCCAAGCCGCTGTTGGCTCAGATTGGCCTTATAGACGAGATCGAGCTGACGGTCGAACGCGACGCGATCGTTTTACGCAAGCCGCGCCGGGTGGTACGGGAAGGCTGGGCGGATGCCGCCAAGCGAATCGCCGCAGCGAACGACGACGCCCTGGTTCGGCCCGAATTCGCGAACGAAGCAGACGACGAGCCGGCATGGTAAGCCGCGGCGACATCTGGCTTGCCGCCCTCGGCCCGACCGTCGGAAGCGAGATCGAAAGGACGCGCCCGTGCGTCGTTGTTTCGCCGCAGGAACTCAACGACAACCTTCGCACGGTCGTCGTCGTGCCGCTGACGACGGGGAGCAAATCCGCCCCGTTCCGTATTGCAACCGCGTTCGAGGCCAAGCGTGGATTCATGCTCCTCGAACAAATTCGCACCCTGGAGAAGACCCGGCTCGTCAAACGCCTCGGCACCGCCTCACCGCAGTCCCTATCGTCCGCGCTACGCGGTCTTCAAGACATGTTTGCGCACTAGCCAGTCCGCCTTCGGCGCGTGCGCGACGATCGAGCCGCGGGGCCTCAAAGCGGCGGCAGCAGGTTCGCGGCGTATGCGACGGCTCGGGTCGCGCGCTCCAGCGCGAGCCGTGCGTCCGGCTCGAAGAATTGCGTGCCGGGAACGCCGCCACCGACGGCATCGGGGTAGCGCGTCGTCAAGTAGTACGGATCGAGCGCGGCGAGATCGCCGAGATGCTCGCGAGCTTCGGGATGTACGGTCGCAAGTTCGGCGACGAGCGCGCCGAGTTCGTGCGTCCGCGGGCGATCGCCGGCCAACCAAATCAGTGCCGCCTTCAGTGCTTTCTCCGCACTCTGCTGGCACGCGAAGCAGACCGCCTCGAAGCGGCCGCCTGCAAAGAGGTGCCGTGCCGAAGCGAGATCGCGCTCCGCTTGCGCGAGCCAGTTTCCCGCTAGTTCACGGGGGTGACGTTGCATCGATCCAGAGGCCTTCGCGGAGTGCCTGCGCGACGAATGGCCGCTCGCGCGCGAGCCGGCGAAATTCTTCCTCCTCGTATACCAGCAGATCGCAGGGCACACCGAGCGCGAGACGTTCGACGAGCCGCGCGTAGCGCGCTCCGGAATCGCCGTTTGCCGGCTCCCTCGTCACCAGCATGACGTCGAGGTCGCTTTCCGGGCCGACCCGGCCGAGGGCGTACGACCCGAAGACAAGCGCACCCACGATATCGTCGCTTGCAGCGACGACAGCTCGTAGTCGCGCGACGGCCGACCCGAGCCGGATGCGCCGCTGCGCAGCCCGCTCGATCCACCACGGCGGATACGGTACGGTGCTCCAGTCGATCACGCAGAGCGTATTAGACGCGACGCCGAAACCTCCCCACCTTCGACGAACGTTGCGCATCGAGAATCGGAGGGCGGCAGCGGAATTGTTGCGCCCTCGCCGCTGCCGGCGCGCGCGCGAGTTCGAACGCTCCGCTTGTCTACCTGACACTGGAGCCGCCGCCACACGCGCCGGCGATCGTTCGGCTTCGCGAGTGGCCGGGCGGCGAGGACCTGGAACTCGCGACCGCCTCGCTTCACGGTCGCGAGGTGCGCTGGACGCACGTCGCGCGGACCTGAGCCGACGCCGGCGCGGCGACACCGCGCGGCGAACCCTTTTTCGGCCTCGCTACGTTCTGCGGAAGTGCGGGTGAGACAAGCCCGCTCGGGGAGGAAAAAGTCATGAAGCGACTCGCCGTCTTCGCCGCCGTGGGCCTCGTGGCGACGCTCGCGGTCGGACCCGTGTACGCTCTCGATCAAAAGCAACAAGAGGCGCAGATCGGCGCTCAAGTCTACCAGCAGTTGCAGCAAAAGGGCGAGATCATTCCGCGCAGCAATCCGCTCTACAACACGCTCGACCCGATCGCGGCCCGGATCGCGAGCGTCGCCGACCCGCAGTACGACTTCCCGTTCACGTTCATCCTCGTCCACGAGAAGGATCCGAACGCCTTCGCCGTCCCGGGCGGCCACGTCTATGTGACCGACGCGCTGATGCACTTCGTACAGAACAAGGAAGAACTGGCGGGCGTGTTGTGCCACGAGACCTCGCACGACATCCACCACGACGTCGTCCACCTCAACGCCAAAGACCAGACGCAAGGCGCGATCATCGGCATCCTCGGCGCGCTGACCGGACTGGGCCGCAGCAGCCTCGGGCAGCTTGGCGAGAACCTGCTCTACACGGCGCAGAGCGACAATTTTTCGCGCGCCGTCGAGAGTGCGGCAGATCACAAGGGCGCGATCACCTGCGCCCAAGCCGGCATCAACCCGTGGGGGATGGTCTGGCTCTTCCAAAACTTCGAGAAGGCCGATACCGGCGGCTCGATGGAGATGCTTTCCGACCACCCGACCGAATCGCACCGCATCGCCGACCTCGAGCGGGAGTTTCGTTCCGATCCGGCGCTCTTCGGCAGATTCAACCCGAGCATCGCCTCGGCGACGCCGCTGCACGTGCCCACGACCGCAAACGCCGCGGTCCGACAGGCGGCCGCCGCGCGTTACTGCTGCGCGCCGCGCAGCAACCCCTGAATCGGGCGCGCGCAAGCGCGCCCTCAGCCCTTCGCTTCCGCTTTCGGCGTGAGGGCGTTCGGAATCACGAGGCGCGGGCGAATATCGAAGAGCGGTTTGCCGTTGGTCGAAGCGGCGCGGAGCTGCGCGAGTAGCTCGAGCGCTTTCTGCATTTGCGGGTCGACGCCGCGGCGCTCGTCTTGCGGGGCGATGTCGATGTCGTAGTCGGGATCGGTGCCGTAGTTTTCGACCTTCCAGCCGACGTCGGCGAACCAGAACGAGAACTCCGGCTGGGTCGTGATCGTGCCGTCGACCAGGCGGTGATAGGGATTGATCCCGACCACGCCGCCCCAGGTGCGCTTGCCAACCAGCGGCCCCAGTTTGTAGAGCTTGAAGACGTGGCTGAAGATGTCGCCGTCGGAACCCGCGAATTGGTTGGTGAGCGCGACGATCGGGCCCGCGACCGATTCCGGCGGATAGGGCATCGGCGGTCCGTAGCGGGTCACGTCGTAGCCGACGCGCTTGCGCGCGAGCTTCTCGAGCAACAGCGGGGAGACGTGCCCGCCGCGGTTGTAGCGCACGTCGACCAGCAGACCCGAGCGGTTGAACTCCGAGAGAAAGCCGCGATGGAATTCGGCGAAGCCCCACGGCCCCATGTCCGGAATGTGCACGTAGCCGACCGCGCCGCCCGTCTGCGCGTGCACGAAACTGCGGTTTCCGTCGACCCACGAACGATAGCGCAACATCCGTTCGTCGCGCAGCGCGCGCACCACGATCCGGCGACGGCCCTTCTTGCCGTTTGCGATCCCGAGCGCCACCATCTGGCCCGCGGCGTTGACGAGCATGGCGTCGGGCGTGCGTTCGCGGGTCAGCGCTTCGCCGCCGATCGCGATCACGAGATCGCCGACGGCGACGCCGAGCCCGGGTTCGGCGAGCGGCGAATCGATCTCGCGGTCCCAGGAGTCGCCGCGCAGGATCGAGGCGATGCGATAGCCCTGCGCGTCCTCGTCCCACACCAAGTCTGCGCCGAGAAAGCCGCGCCGGTAGGCGGGCGGCTTGCGTAGGTCGCCGCCGATCTCGTAGGCGTGCGAGGTGCCGAGTTCGCCGAACATCTCCCACAGCAGGTCGGAGAGTTCGGAACGCGTGCGCACGAGCGGCAGCAAACGCGCGTAGCGCTCGCGCACGAGGTCCCAATCGACGCCCGACATCTCGGGGTCCCAGAACTGCTCGCGCTGCATCCGCCAGGCTTCGTGATACATCTGCGCCCACTCGGCCGGCGGCAGGGTCGCGAGGCTCGCGCGTTCGAGATCGAGCCAGCCACTGCGGCGGCCGGGTTCGCTCGGGGGCTTGTGCTCGTCGAGCTGCTCGTCGGGGAGTTCGCCGAGCGCGTCGAGCGCGCGCAGCCGCTCGTGCGACGCGTAGACGAGCGTGCGGTTATCGGCGGCGAGCCGGATCTCGCCGACCTCGCGCGCCAGCACCGCGCTGCGCTGCTGGTCGAAGTCGTAGGCGAGCAGGTCGCCGACCTCGTCGTCGTCGTCCCACGAGTGCAGGCCCGGCTTGATTCCGTGCAGCGGAAACTTCGTGAACAGCGCGCGCTCGCGGGCGGCGACCAGCTCCCCGTAATTCCCTTCCTCGACGGGAAAGGCGAGAATGCGTCCGGCGATGCCCTCGAAATCGATCTCGATCTTGGGCGTCTTGCGCTCGCGCTTGCGCTCCTCGCGTTCGAGCAAATCGTCCTTGTGGAGCGGTGCGGGTTTTGGCACGAATGGATCGGGGACGTCGGCGCGCAAGGTCACGAGAAACGGGCGCGACGCCTGCGGAAAACTCAAGTCGAACTGCAGCGCATCGTAGACCGGATTGAAGTCGCGGTTCGAGATGAAGGCGAGGTAGTTGCCGTCGGGGTCCCAGGCGGGCGAGCGATCGGTGCGCAGCGGCGAGGTCAGGTCGTGCAAGGCGCCACTCTTGACTTTCGCGACGCGCAGGATCGTCACGTCCGGCATGACGACGCCTTCGAGTTCCGGCGAGATCGCGTAGGCGAGCCAGCGCCCGTCGGGCGAGAAGGCGAGGTCGGCGATGTTGGCGGCGGGACTGCGATCGAGCACCCGCACGCGATGATCCGCGAGGTCGACGAGCAGCAGTTCGCGGCGGTGATTCGCGAGCGCGACGAGATCGGCGCTCGGCGAGGCGGCCAACTCGACGACGCGGCCGATCTCCTCGTCGAGCGCAACCTCGGGCCAGCTCTCGCCCGTCGCCGAGCGAATCTCGAGCCGCTCGCGGCCGCCTTCGTCGCTGACCACGACGAAGCGCGCGCCGTCCGGTAGCCACTGCGCTTCGCGATAGCGTACGCTGCTGCCGGCGCCGTGGACGACCGCCGCTTCTTCCCAAAGCGGCATCGTGATCGGGCGACCGCGCGCAACGAGCGCGAGCGACGTACCGTCGGGGCTCGGCGCGAACGATTCGAACTCGTCGCCGACCTCGAGAAAGCGGCGCGCGGTCTGCGGTGCGGGCGAGGGCGCGCGCACCTCGATCTTCGCGAGTTTTCCGCTCGCGGCATCGAGCGCGTAGAGTTCGGCGCCGGCCGTGAACACGACGGTCGCGCCGTCGCTCGACGGATACCGAACGTAGTAGTCGGTGAACTCGGTCAGCCGCCGCAGGTCGCTGCCGTCGGGCCGCACCGAGTAGAGGTTGCCGACGCCCTCGTGATCGGAAAGGAAGACGATTCGCTCGCCGACCCAGATCGGCCACACGAGATTGCCCGGCAGCGAGATCAGACGTCGGAACTCTCCGCTGCCGTCGGCATCGATCCAGAGGTCGCCCGCGGTCCCGCCGCGGTAGCGCTTCCAGCGCGCCGGGTCGTCGTTGTTGCGCCCGATCGCGATCCGGCCGTCCGCCGCCATCGAGAACGTCTTCATGTGGCCCAGACGCAGCGGTTCGGCGGCCCCGCCGCTCGCGGAGACCCGGTAGCCGAGCGTCTCGCGCACGAACGCCGAGCCGGCGTCGGAGGTAAAGTGGATCGAGCCACCGTCGGCGCTCCAGCCGCAGAGCGTCACGACCTCGGCGCCGAGGTGCGTCAGCCGCGTCGCCGGGCCGCCTTCGGCGGCCATCACGGAAAGCTCAGGGCCACCCTCGTCGCGGCCGACGAAGGCGATCCGCGTGCCGTCGGGCGAGAGGCGTGGCGTCGAAATCTCGCCGCTCGCCGCCGTCAGCCGCCGCGCGAGGCCGCCGGCGCGCGGCACGCTCCACAGATCGTCCTCGCACGCGAAAACGATCAAGTCACCCGCGATCGTGGGGTGCCGGTAGTAACCTCGGTCGCTCATGCCGGGGAGGTTGGCGCCGGTACCCAACCGTTCCCGGGCGCGAAGCTCGCATCGAGGGCGCGTGGCTCGCTTGCCCTGCGGCGCGCGGTCGCGGCACGGGCGCGCAGCGACCCGCGCGTCGAAGCCAACGTCGTGAAGCGATTCGTGGCCGTGCTCAACGAGCACCTGATCGAGCGGTACTTCGGCTACCGGGCGCGCTATGTCGCTCGCGTGCGTGAACTCGCGCCGAACCGGGCGCGCCTGGCGATCGTCTCGGAACTCGCCCGGCTTGGCTTCGCGCTCGTCGGAAGTACCCTCTGCGCGCTGCTCTTCTGGGTCCTGGCCGCCGATGCGCTCGCGCGTCCCGGGCCGCAGCGCGACTGGGCAGCGGTCTTCGGGCTGCTCGCGCTCGGCGCGAGCGGGTTCGCGCTCGCGGCATGCTGGGGAATCCGCTCCGCGGCCGCCGCTCTGGCAAACGAAGGCCGCGCGGCGCCGCATTGAACGTCACGCAGTAGTCCGGCGGGCGGCGGGGCGAAAGGCGAGGACATGGACGAACCCGACGCCACGATCTCGGCGCTGTTCGACGCGCACCGGCCGCGCGGGCTCGCGCGCGCGATCTCGCGGGCCGAGGCAGGCGAGGGAGCGGCCCTCATGAGACACGTCGCCGAGCGGACGGGGCGCGCCCGGACGCTCGGTCTGACGGGGCCGCCGGGGGTCGGAAAGTCGACACTCTGCGCGCAGCTGGTGGCGCGGGCGCGGCGCGAGGGGCTCGGGGTCGGGGTCGTCTCGGTC
This sequence comes from Vulcanimicrobiaceae bacterium, assembly GCA_050733855.1. Lineage (GTDB taxonomy): Bacteria > Vulcanimicrobiota > Vulcanimicrobiia > Vulcanimicrobiales > Vulcanimicrobiaceae > JBOHTX01. Next base: position 12,514 of record JBOHTX010000008.1, on the reverse strand, counting down.
GATCCCAGTTCGCCGTTCACGCGCGGGGCGGTCCTCGGCGACCGCATCCGGCTCGCGGAGCACTTCACCGATCCCGAGGTCTTCATCCGCTCGATGGCGAGCCGCGGGCACCTCGGCGGGCTCGCGGGCGCGAGCGCCGATGCGGTCGCGCTGATGGATGCCTTCGGGAAAGAACTCGTGATCGTCGAGACGGTCGGAGTCGGTCAGTCGGAAGTCGAGATCGCCGAACTCGTCGACACGACGCTCGTGGTGCTGCAGCCGGGCAGCGGCGACGCCGTGCAACTGCTCAAGGCCGGGATCCTCGAAATCGCCGACGTGTTCGTGGTCAACAAGGCCGACCACCCGCTGGCTCACGCACTCGAACGCGATATCCGTGCGATGCTCGCGATGCGCGAGCAGGCTCCCTGGACGCCGCCGCTGGTCGCCACCCGCGCGATGGAAGGCGCGGGGACCGACGAACTTTGGGAAGCGATCGCCGCGCACGGCCGTTACCTCGCCGCAAGCGGAGAGGGCGAGCGCCGCCGGCGGACCGCCTTCGCGTTCCGCGTCGAAGCCCTCGTGCGCGGTGCGCTCGAACGCCGTATCGCCGGTGAGGTCGCCGCGCTAGCGAGCGAGCGCGACGGCGTAGCCAAGGACCCGTATTCCGCCGCGCGCGTCGTCCTCGCACGCCTCGAGGCGGGCAGCGGCCGTCGCTGAAACGATCGTTTCATTCCGGCACTGAAACCGCCCGCATGGCGGCGGCGTTGCGGAGAACACGATGCTCGCCGCGCCGGAGTTCTCGCTCGCCTACACGCCGCAGGTCCGCGAGCGGACCGAGCATCTCTATGCGCGTCTTTCGGCCCGAACGACGCGCGCCGAATGGGAGCTGTTCGCGCCCTATATCGCGCGCATCGGGGAACTCAAGGCCGAGCGGAACGCGATCGTGCTCGCGCACCACTATCAGGCGAGTGAGATCTACGCGAGCGTGGCCGACGTGGTCGGCGATTCGCTGGCGCTGGCGCAGTCTGCGGCCGCGACCGAGGCCGACGCGATCGTGATGTGTGGCGTCCACTTCATGGCCGAGACGGCCAAGCTGCTCAATCCCGGCAGGACGGTGCTGCTACCCGATCTCGCGGCGGGCTGCTCGCTGGCCGAATCGATCGGGCCCGAGGACGTGAGGCGTCTGCGGACGCAGCATCCCGGGGCTCCGGTCGTCACCTACGTCAACACCTCGGCAGCGGTCAAGGCCGAATCGGATATCTGCTGCACCTCGGCCAACGCGGTGCGGGTCGTCGAATCGTTGGGCGCGCCGAAAGTGATCTTCCTACCCGACGAGTACCTCGGCGCCTACGTCGCGGCGCACACGGCCGTCGAGATCGTGACCTGGCGCGGACACTGCGAAGTGCACGAACGCTTCACCGCTGAACAGATCGCCGAGCTGCGGAGCGGGACGCCCGGGATCGTCGTGCTGGCGCACCCCGAGTGCCCGCCCGAGGTGCTGGCCGCGGCCGACGTGGTCGGCTCGACGAGCACGATGCTGGCCTACGTGCGCGACCATCGCCCGCCGAAGGTCGCGATGATCACCGAGTGCGCGATGGCCGGCAACGTGGCGCTCGCCTTTCCGGATATCGAATTCGTGCAGCCGTGCAACCTCTGCCCGCACATGCGCCGCATCACCCTGCCGAAGATCCTGCGCGCGCTCGAGACGATGGCGCCGCAGATCGAGATCGAACCGGCGGTCGCGGAGCGCGCGCGCCGGGCGGTCGAACGGATGACCGCGATCGGACGCGACGCCGCATGAGCGCGAGCGGCGCGGACTTCGATGCGGTGGTGGTCGGCGGGGGGCTCGCCGGAATGCTGGCCGCGCTCGAACTCGGGCCGCGCAGGGTCGCGCTCGTTTCGGCGCGCGCGCTCGGGGAACTGACCGCCTCGGCTTGGGCGCAGGGCGGGATCGCGGCCGCCGTCGGCGACGACGATTCGCCGGCGCTGCACGAAGCCGATACGGTCGCCGCCGGCGCGGGGCTCGTGGAGCGCCGCGTCGCCGCGCGCCTGGTGGCCGATGGGCCGGCGGCGATCGAGCGGATCGTCGCGCTCGGCGTGCGCTTCGATCGCGAGGACGCGTTGCACTTCGCGCTCGGGCGCGAAGGTGCGCACTCGCGGCGGCGGATTCTGCGCGCCGGCGGCGATGCGACCGGCGCCGAACTCGTGCGCGCGGTCGCAGCCGCAGTCGTGCGGCGGTCGCACGTCATGGTCTTCGCGGGTGCGCGCGCCCGCGCGCTGCTGCAAGCGAGCGACGGCCGAATCGCGGGTGCGTTCGTGCGGCACGACGACGGTAGCACGCTCACGCTGCATGCGCCCACCGTCGTCCTTGCGACCGGCGGGCTCGGCGGCCTCTATCGCTACACGACCAACCCGTCGAGTTCGCGGGGCAGCGGCATTGCGCTTGCGGCCCGCGCCGGCGCGCGGCTCGCCGACCTCGAGTTCGTACAGTTCCATCCGACCGCGCTGGCCGTCGCGGACGACCCGCTCCCGCTGGTCAGCGAAGCCGTGCGCGGCGAAGGCGCGACGCTCGTCGACGAGCGCGGTGTGCGGATCATGGAGGGGATCGATTCGCGCGGCGAGCTCGCGCCCCGCGACCTGGTCGCGCGCCGCATCTTCGAACTCTCCGAGGCCGGGAGCCGGGTCTTCCTCGATGCGCGCAACTCCCTCGGCGAGCGTTTCCCGCAACGCTTTCCGACCGTGTTCGCGGCGGCGCTCGCGCACGGGATCGATCCGCGCCGCGAGCTGCTGCCGGTCGTCGCCGCGGCGCACTACCACATGGGCGGGATCGCGGTCGATCTGGCCGGACGAACCTCGGTCCCCGGGCTCTACGCCTGCGGGGAAGTCGCCGCGACCGGCGTCCACGGGGCGAACCGCCTGGCGAGCAATTCGTTGCTCGAGTCGGTCGTCTACCCCGAACGGATCGCACGCGACGTCGTCGAGCGTTACGCCGCGGGCGAAGCCTCGCCGCCGCCGAGCGGGGCTGCTTTCGAGGCGGCCCTGAACGCGGACGGCCCGAGCGCAACGGAGCGAGCGGCGGACGCGGAAGCAACGCACCGGGCATGGGGCGAGTTGCGGACGCGGATGTATGCGCAGGTCGGGATCGTGCGCGACGAAGCCCGGCTCGCGCAAGCGTGCGCGAGTTTCGAACGGCTCGTCGCAGAGGCAGCCGATCCGGATCTGCGCGACGGGGCGCTGGTCGCGGCGCTGGTCGCGCGCGCCGCGCTGCGGCGACGCGAAACGCGCGGCAGCCACATCCGGCGCGATTTTCCCGCGAGCGCGCCGCGGGCGCATCACAGCTCACTGCACCTACGCGACCTGCACCTCGAGCGCCCGGCGTGAAAGCCGGCGCGCGCGCGCGCGCCGCGCTCGAACCGCTTCCGCCCCTGCTCTACGAGGGGCTCGTCCACGACGCGTTACGCGAAGACCTTGGGCTCGGCGGCGACTTGACCTCGGAAGCGACGATCCCGCTCGATATGCAAACGCACGCGGCGCTGGTTGCGCGCGAAAGCGGCGTGCTCGCGGGCCTCGATATTGCCCTCGCCGTGTTCCGCGCGCTCGATCCCACCGTCGCCGTCGAGATGTCGTGCGCCGACGGCGATGCGCTCGCCGCCGGCCAAACGATCGCGCGCCTTACGGGAGACGCGCGCGCAGCGCTCGGCGCCGTGCGTACCGCACTCAACCTGCGCGCTCACCTGTGCGGCATCGCGTCGACGACGGCGCGCTACGTCGCCGCCGTCGCCGGGTCGCGTGCGATGATCGTCGAGACGCGCAAGACGCTCCCCGGCCTGCGCGCGCTGCAGAAGTATGCCGTCCGCGCCGGCGGCGGCCGCAACCACCGCCTGCGCCTCGACGACGCGATCCTCATCAAGGACAACCATGTCGCGCTCGCCGGCGGAATCGGACCCGCACTCGAACGCGCCCGCGCGCGGGCCGGCTTTCTCGTGAAAGTCGAACTCGAAGTCGATTCGCTCGCGCAGCTCGACGAAGCGCTCGCGCAGCGGGGTCTTCCCGACGCGATCCTGCTCGATAACTTCGCGCTCGACGGACTGCAGCAAGCCGTCGCGCGAACCGCCGGCCGAGTCGTGCTCGAAGCGTCCGGAGGTATTACTCTCGATACCGTCGCTGCGGTCGCACGGACCGGAGTCGACATCATTTCGGTCGGCGCGCTGACGCACAGCGTCCGCGCGCTCGACATCGCGCTCGAGGCCGCTGCGCCCGGGCTGTGACGCGCTCCGATAGCCCCGAACGTTTGCGCCCCGCGTTTCGAGGGGGGTTGGGCGAGCCGGAGTCCGTCGGGGAGATGAATCGCGAGTTCACCACGGTTAAAGAGGGCGTCCCAAGAGGCTCGCGTATGTCCAGCGACCACCTTCTTGGCCGGAGGGCCTACGGATGCGTGCGATCCTTCGTCGCTTGTTGCCGCCCTATTGGGGACTCCTCTCGGTCGCGATAATCGGGGCGGCTGTCGTCGGGTGCGCGGGTCATGGTACCGCTCCACCGGGTCGATCAGTGTCGGATTCCGGGTCGCCCGGTCGAAATCACGTCGTGCGTGCAGATTTGCCTCCACCGCCCACTCCACCGCCCTCCACTCCACCGCCGACCACTCCACCCGTTGGATCATGCGGCCCCGGCAACTACAGTTTGCACATCGCGCACGTCTGTCACGTAGCGGTCGGCGGAACAGCGTCATTTCAATACACTGACGACGTACCCGCGGCCACAACGTTCGGTTTTACGGGTGACTCGTGCTCAAAAGGCACATGGGGCACGAATCACGCGCGTGTGGGTCCCGTTTCGGAGGACGATCCCAATATCACCCTTACCGTGAATCCGACGACGACGGGAAGCACAACGGACTGTGGCACAGAACGATTCGATACCGTCACGCTCACCGCATCGTCCAGCCCTAGCGATACGGGGGTAGCGCTTTATTTGAATTTGGTGAAACCTATACGGTCTGCTTCAAGAGCGGTCCAATGACCGGCGATTGCGTGGCGACCAGTGCCGGCGATGATAACGGAGCCACCGCCGTTATCGTCGACCCGCCCGCGACGCCGGCCCCGACGCCGATCGCGGCAATCGCCCTCACCCAACTCGTCGGCGATTTCGCGCAGAATGCAGATGGAAGCGTCGGCATCTACCAGGCTGCGACTCCCCCGCTCACCTTCCTGACGGCGCCGAACATCCTCCCCGGCGATCGGACGAAGGCTCGAGCGCGCATGCTCCCTTCTGCGAGTTCGCTGCAAGCAGAGGCGACGGCTCGGGCGCGAGCGCTCGCCTCAGAGCAAGCTGAGACGGCGGCAGCCGCGGCCCTGCCCGCCGGATACGCGACCGCGCCGCCGAGTCTGCCTGAACACAATACGGTCGAGGCTGACTTCCTTTCGACCGTGCTCGACCTCGCAACGGGAGAAATACAGGGACGTCCATTGGCGGATTGTATTTTCGCTCGATGCACCACGCCCACGAGGGGAGTACGCGGTCATCGAGGCCGACGTGGACACTAACGAGTGGTTGGGCGACCCCGGCGACGCGCCCAGGATCGCGATCGCCGACTCGTTCGGCGAGTTCCTTGAACGCTCGCTGCGCAGCATGCTCGAAACGGAAAGAGGATTCAGATATTGGCCGCCGATCGGCGCGACTCACGACCTTTGGTAGGACGTCGTACGTTTCCATGACGCACCGAGTGGCCCGCCTGAAGCGTGTTATTCCGGTTTGGGGAAACCTATACGGCCTGCTTATTATAAGAGTGGTCCGGAGGTCGGCGATTGCGAGGCCGTCTCGTACGGCAACTACAACGGAGCCACCGCGGTAATCGTGGACCCGCCGGCGACGCCTGGCCCCGACGCCGATCGCGGCATTCGCCCTTACCCAGCTGGTTGGCGATTTCGCGCAGGGTCCGGATGGAAGCGTCGGCATCATCCTTCCCGGCGATCGGACGAAGGCTCGAGCGCGCATGCTCCCTTCTGCGTCTTCGCTGCAAGCGGAGGCGACGGCTCGGGGCATACGCCCTCGCCTCAGAGCAAACCGAGGCGGCGGCCCCCGCCGCGCTTCCCGCCGGCTATGCCACCGCGCCCCCAAATCTACCGGAGAACAATGCGGTCGAGGCGGACTTCCTTTCGACCGCGCTCGACCTCGCAACGGGAGGAATCCCCGTTCCCGCGTGCCTGGCATACCTCCAGGGGGGACGAGCCCGCCTCGGCGCTCTCATCGATCCAAGGGATCCGGCATACTTCCAGGTTGCGCGCCCGCGCGCGCGCCGGCTTTCGCGTGAAGGCCGAACTCGAAGTCGATGCGCTCGTGCAATTCGACGAAGCGCTCGCGAGCTACGCTCGCCCCGATGCGATCTTGCCTGACACCTTCACACTCCCGGACGTTCGCGCCGCGGTCGCGCGCGCGCGTGGGCGCCTCGTCCTCGAAGCCTCGGGCGGCATCGCGCTGGAAACCGTCGGCGAGGGTCGCCCGGACCGGAGTCAACGCGATCTCGCGGCGCGCTGACGCAAAGCGCCCGCGCGCTCGACATCTGACTACGCTTGAGTTCGCGGAATCGCTCTGGGCGCCGTCGAACACGAGAAGCGATGGGCGTGCCGTTTCGGATCGCGACGAAGGAAGAGCGTGCCTGGTACGAACGCACGCTCTATCCCCTACAGGATCGCGTCCTTGCAATCGCCGGCGAGTACGAGGAGCTGGCCCTCGCCGGCGGCACGGCGCTCGCGCGCGCCTACCTCCACCACCGCTATTCGGAAGACCTCGATCTGTTCACCCAGGCCGATCGGGTGGATACCTATGCCGCGGCCGTGCTCGGCCGGCTCGAGCGTGCGGGGCTCGGGATCGAGGTGCAGCGTCGCGGGACGACGCACGTGCGAGCGGCGGTCGTCGACGGCGCAACTCGCCTGCAGGTCGATTTCGCGAACGATTTTCGGCTCGTGCTACCGGCGTACCAATCGGCCGCTTTGAAGGCGCGCGTGTACAGCCTGCGCGATCTCGCCTCCAACAAGATATCCGCCTTCGAAGATCGGGCGGAAGCGAAGGATGTCGTTGACCTCTACTTCGTGTGCGAGCACCTCGGCTGGTCGCAGATTTTCGAGGATGCGGAGACCAAACGCGTCCCGCCCGCGTACGACGCCTTGCAGAACATTCTCGCGCAACCGATTACGGGGTCGGCGCTCCTCGTGCGCGAGGTCAACGAGTCGGAGTACGAGCGCTTTCTCGAAGGCGTGCGAACCGCGCTGACCGCTGAGGTCAAAAAAAAAGCCTCCGCAGCGAGACGACGGATTCGGGCGATCGTTCGTGACGTGCTGTGGGACACTCCGGCCGAGTCGCGCACGATCAACGCGCGGACCCTGCCGATCCTCCGTCGCCGGCTCTCGCAACTCGCGCTCCCCGAGCGGATCGCGCTTGGCGAACGACTGGCCTCGTTCGAGGCGCATTTCGCATCGTAGCGGAGACCGAAGCGCCTCGCGGGCCCTACAAACTGCAGCTTCCCGGCGCGCGTTCGGGGTGCGGGCCGATCGGGAGGCCGATGTGGAAAGCTACCGAGAGCGGCGGGCCGTAGCGGTCGATGCTCGAGAGGTACGTTTGGTGCGTGAGGTTATCGCCGACGAGCGCTATCGTCGCCCCGGAGGGGAGCGTCGCCCGAACGGTGCCGGAGAAGAGCAGCGCCGAGCCGAGCGGTTCCCGTTCGCGATCGTCGGCGTAGATTTGGCCGAGATACGAGCCGTCGACCGAATACGAGAACAGCCCGCGCGTGCCGGCGTCGATCCCGAGGGTCGCTTCTTCGTCCGGCACGTACGCGAGCGCCTTGCCGACCGTCCCGCCCGGTCCGTTGGTCACCCGCGCATACTGCGCGGTTCCGCTCGCGCGCAGCCGCGCGCACGGGCCGAGATCTTGCTGGAAGCCCAGCGTCTCGCCGTTGGTCTGCGTGCTGCCGACGTTTTCGCGCATCGCGAGCGTCGGACTGAGCGTCACAAACGCGATCGCGTTGCGCACGACCGTCTGATAGAAGTCGAGCGAGAGCCGGCCGCGCGTTCCGATCAGATAATCGAGTCCGGCGCCTTCGCTCGTACTTCGTTCGGGGACGAGGTTGGGGTTGGGTGCTTCGACCAGTTTCCCGATTTGGAAGCCGCGCACCAGTTCGTTGAGGTACGGGGCGCGAAAGCCGCCGCCGGCGTAGATGCGCGCGGCCAGCGACGGGGTCAGATCGTAGCGTAGCGCAGCGCGCGGCGAGAGCGAGCCCTCGTCGTGTCCCGCGACGGTCTGCGTGACCGGCGGTTTCCCCGCGCTCGCCGTCAGCAGCGAGAGATCGTCGTAGCGGTCGCGGTCGGCGCGCAGCCCGACGAGTGCCTCGGCGCGGCGCGCGTGAAAGGTGGCTTGCAGCGCGATCCCTTGCGACAGCTCGACGCCGGTCCCGAGCGCTTGAGTCGCACCGCTCGGCCCGTACTGCTGGCTCTGCCCGTCGACGCGCCGCTGATCGATCCGCAATTCGAGAGCGGTCGTGCCGAGCGTTCCGCTGAGCCCGGAGAAGAAGCCGTTCTCGTTGGTTGGGACGTGCTGGGTATAGCGCAGCGCGCCGGGCGTGGTCGGGAAGAGGTCGTCGAGGTTATAGATCGACGCGTCGCGGTTGTAGTACGCGAAACTTGCGAGCAGCGGCCCGACCCGTTGGGTCGCGCGCACCGCTTCCTGGCGATACGAACGGTCGAAGGTGTAGTTGGTGCGGCCCTCGTCTTGGTGATCGGAGGCGACCAGCGCCGAGGCATCGAGCGTGGTCGCGCCGTCGTCGTAGCGCACGCGCGCCTGGGTTGAACCGCTGCTCGAGACCGCCGGATGATCCGTCGGTGCGGCATAGGCGGGCGGCAGGTCCGCGTACGAGAAGCGCGACTGGTAGGCGGTCAGCGAGGCGCCGATCTTCTCGCCGAAGGGCGCGCGCAGCGAAATCCCCTGATCGAGCGCGGAGTTCGTACCGAAGCCTGCGTCGACGTGCCCGCTCGGGGCCGCGCCCGGGCCCGTCTGGGGCCCGAACGTCGTCAGTTCGAGGACGCCGCCGATCCCGCCCGAGCCGTAGAGTGCGGAACCGGCACCGCGCAAGAGTTCGGCCCGCTCGATCGTGCTGCTGGGGTAGGCTTGCCAGTCGATTTGGCCGCCGAAAGCGTCCTGCGCCGGAATCCCGTCGACCAGAACGATCCCGCGATCCTCGCCGGCGCCGGAGAAGCCGGCGCGGAGTTGACCGTAGTTCGTGAAGGCGCTGTTGCTGCGGTCGAAGTCGACTCCCGGGAGCGCGCGCAGCAGCCGGTCCGAGGAAACGGTCCCGGAAAGTGCGATCGTTTGCCCGTCGAGCAGCGAGGCCGGCAGCGGTAGCTGGTGGAGGCTGGCGGGCGAGCCGGTTGCGACGGTGACCGTTCCGATCACCGGGAGCGGCCGCAAGAGGACGATCGGGCCGCGCAGGCTCGCGAGCGGCAGCGAAGCGGCGAGAAAGCCGGGATCGCTGACGACGACCGAGACTGCCGGGAACCCGCCCGGCTCCGTCGCCCGGCCGGAGGCGTCGGTGTGCTCGACCTCGCGCGCGCCCGAGGCCGAGATGAAGGTGACGGTCGCACCGGCCACCGGCTTTCCGTGTTCGTCCACGACCAGAAGCGGACCGGACGCGAGCGCCACGACCAGCGCGAGCGCGGCGAGCACCGGCTACAGGAGCCCGATGCGCAGGGCCGAGACGGCGGCGCTCACCCGGTCGCGAACGCCCATCTTACGGAAGAGGTGGACGAGGTGGGTTTTGACCGTTGCGGGCGCGCAGGAAAGGCGGTCGGCGATCTCTTCGTTGGTGCAGCCGTCGGTCACCAAGCGCAGGATTTGCAGTTCGCGCGGGGAGAGGTGCGGCGAGGTGGCTTGAGCCTGCGCGGCGTGACGTTCGGGGTGCAGCAGGATGCGCGAGATCTCGGGGTCGAGCCAGGTTGCACCTTCGGCGACGGCGCGGATCGCTTGGACGAGCCGCGAACTCGAGGTGGTCGCCATGCAGCAGGCGTCGGCGCCCGCGTCGAGCGCCGCACGCAAGCGGTCTTCGTCGATCTCGCGCTTGAGCGAGAGGATCCCGAGCTGTGGCCGCCGTGCTTTCGCATGGCGAATAAAAGCGAGCCCCGGCGCCTCGCCGCCGGCCGCGCGCAGCGGGAGATTGACGAGCAGCACGCGCAGGCGTTGCTCGTCGAGAAGGCGCTCGCCCTCCTCGGCGTTCGAAGCCGAACCGACGATGGTGAAATCCGGCTCGCTGCCGACGATCTCGAGCAGCGCTGCGCGCGTGGTTTCGCGCTCGGCGACGATGCCGATGGCGATGGCGGAGAGGGCCGGCGCGTCACGCGCGGGACGATCGAGCATGGAACTCCTGGGAAACGAAGTCGCCGCGGCTCTAGATGCGCCGGGGTGCTCATCGTCGGGTGAACGGGCCGTAACCGAGTTGCGCGTCCGAGGCGACAGACTAGATGCGGTTTTCATGTACCCCAAATGGACGACTTTTCCCGCACAGAAGGCGACAGTAGGCTAGGTGCAGGTTGGACCGTTCGGCCACGGGTCACGCGTGGCCCTTCGATCTTCATTCGCTTGCTTTGGCGCTTTGGGATCGCGGTACCGGCCTTCCGGGAGGTCATGCATGAAAAGAACCCTGATTGCCGCGGTAGCACTGGCGGCGCTCGTTTCGAGCGTGGTCGGCGTCTGGCGCGGCGGTTTTGCGCAGGAGCGCGTCTCGCTCGCCGAGATGTCGCAGAACCCCGACGAGTGGGTGATGCCGAGCCAGAACTACGCCAACACGCGGCATAGCACGCTCGACCAGATCACCGCAGACAACGTCAAGAACCTACAAGTCGCTTGGTCGATGTCGACCGGCGCGACCCGCGGCCACGAAGGGCAACCGCTCGTGGTCGGCAACACGATGTACTTCGAATCGGCCTACCCCAATCACGTCTTCGCAATCGATCTGAACAACTACCGTACGATTTGGGAGTACACGCCGAAGGAAGATCCGTTCGCCGTCTCGGTCGCCTGCTGCGACCTCGTCAACCGCGGCGTTGGGTACGCCGACGGCACGATCATCGCCAACGCGCTCGACGGCCAGATCATCGCCCTCAACGCGGCCAACGGTAAGGTCCGCTGGGATTCGCACAACGCGGATCCGGAGCTCGGCCAAACGGTGACCGCAGCCCCGCTCATCGTGCACAACAAAGTCATCGTCGGGATCTCCGGCGGTGAGTTCGGCGTGCGCGGATTCCTCACGGCCTACGACCTGCAGACCGGCAAGCGCGTCTGGCGGGCGTACAGCGAAGGGCCCGACAGCCAGATCCTCATCGGCGCCGGCTTCACCGGTCCGCGCGGGATGGGGACTTCGACGTGGCGCGGCGACGAGTGGAAGCTCGGCGGCGGCACGACCTGGGGCTGGTACTCGTACGACCCCAAGCTGAACCTGCTCTACTACGGAACCGGCAATCCGGGAACGTGGAACCCGACCCAGCGGCCGGGCGACAACAAGTGGTCGATGACGATCTTCGCGCGCAACCCCGATACGGGCGCCGCGAAGTGGGGCTATCAAATGACCCCGCACGACCAGTGGGACTTCGACGGGATCAACGAGATGATCTTGGCCGATATCAAGGTAAACGGCGAGCAGGTCCCGGCCCTCGTGCACTTCGACCGGAACGGCTTCGGATACGAACTCAACCGCGCCACCGGTAAGCTCTTGCTGGCGCACAAGTTCGACCCCGATGTCAACTGGTCGACCGGCATCGACATGGCGACCGGCCGGCCGAACCTCGTCGCCTCGAAGGAAACCCACGCGGGCGTCAACGTTCACGACATCTGCCCCGCGGCGATGGGCAGCAAGGACGAGCAGCCGGCATCGTTCGATCCGGCGACCGGTTACTTCATCGTCCCGACCAACCACAATTGCATGGACTACAAGGCCTTTGCCGTGCAGTACAAGTCGGGCTTCCCGTACGTCGGCGCGATCGTGAAGATGTACCCGGGTCCGGGCGGTAACCGCGGTGCGGTGATCGCGTGGAATCCGGATAACGGCTCGATCGTGTGGAGCGACAAAGAGAACTTCCCGGCGTGGGGCGGCGTGCTAACGACCAACGGCGGCGTTGCGTTCTACGGAACGATGGATGGTTGGTTCAAAGCCGTCGATACCAAGACGGGCGCTCTCCTCTACAAGATGAAAGTCCCGTCGGGGATCATCGGCAACCCAATGACCTACACGCACGGCGGTAAGCAGTACGTGGCCATCCTCTGCGGCGTCGGCGGATGGGCGGGACTCGGCCTCGCGGCCGGGCTCACCAATCCGACGGCAGGTCTCGGCGCCGTCAACGCGGCTGAAGACCTCGGCAGCTACACCCAGCTCGGCGGAGACCTGATGGTCTTCGCGCTGCCCTCGACGAGTTCGTAAGCCTCGTCTCGGGCGGCTCGCACGAGCCGTTCTCTCCGGCGGACCTCCGCCCCGCGGGTCTCGCGATCCGCGGAGCGGAGG
>JBOHTX010000007.1:0-21779 GCA_050733855.1 Vulcanimicrobiaceae bacterium | reverse complement strand
CGCCGGCCCCGACCCCGCTGCCGAGCGCGAGCCCGACTCCGCTCCCCTCGCCGACAGCCAAGGCGAGCAAGCAATCGGCGACCCCGGCGGCCTTCCGCGCCGCAGCCGCGAAGCTCGGGCACCCGGCCTTCGTCGCGAAAGTGCGCAAGCCGAAGGCGCACCGCAATGCGGTCGCGCCAGCCGCGGGCTGGCAAGCGACCTATGCGTCGCTCCGGCACCTCGCGTCCCCGAGTGCCGTCGCAGTCTCGGACGGCTCGCAGAGCGACGCCGCGCAACCCTCACCGCGGACCACCGAAGAAGCGACGGCCGCTCCGACCGAGCGCCCGCTCCCGAGCGCCGCGCAGAAAGTCAATCACTCGCCGAAGATCGCGCCGAGCCCGGCCGCCGTCGCGCTCGCCCCGGCGGCTCCCGTCGACGACGGCCCGATCTACGCTCCGGAGAAGATCGTCGCGCCGCGCTTCCTGTTCGCCGATCAACCGGACTTTCCGGAGATGCTGCGCAACCAAGGCGTCCACGCTTCGAGCATCGTGCTGGCCACGGTCGGCCCGAACGGGAATCTCATTTCAGCGCGGATCGGCACCTCGAGCGGGTATTCGGCGCTCGACCGGGCGGCCTTGGCGGCCGCGCGCGCCAGCCGTTACGCGCCGCCGACGATCGACGGTCGCGCGGCGACCGAGACCTACCGGATCTCCTACGACTTCTCGCCCTAGGAGCCTGTCGGGTTATGGCACATGTCCGTCTTCGGCCCGCCTTTTGTCCGAATACTTCGTTGCTCATCGGTCATGAAGCTACGGCTTCACTCCCTCTTCGCGCCTCGTCTTCGAACAAAATTCGGAGCCGAATCCGAACACGGCCATAACCCGAAAGGCTCCTAGCGCTCCGCTTCACGGGTGAACTCTCATGGCGACAGGTGTCCGCAACGGCCCATCGACGGTAGCCGCCGACGCAACGGCCGGCGCCCAGTTCGAGGCGATCAACCTTCAACGCATTCCGGTCTCGATCGACCCCTTCGGGGCGGCCGGCAGCGCTATCTCATCGAGCCTGGAGCCGTTTCGAACGGCCGCCGTCACGAAAATCTACCTTGGAATGCAGCAGGTCAAGGCGAACCTCGGCCTGATCTCGACCGTGCTCGCGGCCACGCCCGTACCGGCGTTCATCGTCGGTTCGCTCGTCCAACCCGACGGCAGCACGGGGGCGAATCTGCAAGTGCAGTTCGATCCGACGACCGTCGGCGCGACCGGTCCCGTGACGAACGTGCTCACCAAAGACAGCGGCGTGTTCACGATGAACATGCCCCGGGGCGCCAACCTCCCGAGCGCGGGCTTGAGTTTCACCGTGCACGGTGCAAACGCCAACGCGACCGTGACGATTCCGCAGAGCCAGGTCGCCGCCAACGGTCTCGTGGGCACGGTCACGCTGCCGGCGCAGCTCGCACCGCTGCCGGTCAGCATCCTGGCCGCGCTCGGCGCGCTCGTGCCGAATACGCTGCCGCAGAGCGCGCCGCCGCCCGCGACGAGCGCGGCCTTGCCGACCGTGAGCCTCGGCGAACCGGGCACCTGCACGCAGTCCTTCGCTGCCGATGCGTCGGTCGATACGTTCCCGTACGGCGTGTTCTTCCGGCTGGTCGAGCCGCAAATGTCGATCGTCAATGCGGTGACGCGCATCCCGATCCGCGACGGCGCGTTCCTCATGCTGCCCAACTACGAAACGACGTTCTCCGGAGACACCACTCCCTCACCGTCGTACACCGACCGCGTTCCGGTCGAGCAACCGCTCTCGGTCGACGGCTTCCTCGACCAGGTCGCCGGAATCGATGTGACGGGCACCTTCACGGCCGACGAGACCGTGCCGATGGCCGCGACGCTCGGCCTCGGCTACGTGCTGTGGCTTTCGCAGCAGTGGAACTTCAAGGGGCTGGGACTCGGCGATCTCGTCTACTCGTTGCCGCTCGCACCTGGCGAGCAGACCCAAGTCGCGATCTTCGAGCGCTCGGATACTGCGGCGGTCTTCGAAAGCGAAAGCTTCACCGAGCAAGAAGCGCAAACCCAGCAGGCGCTGAGCGATACCTCGACCCAAGCCACCTTCAATTCGGCCTTCAACGAAGCCGCCGCGGGCGGCAGCGCTTTCCAGACGGATTCCAGCAGCTCCAGTTGGGGTGGCTCCATCATCCTGCTGAGCGGCGGCGGTGGTTCGTCGTCGTCGAGCGGGAGCTCGAGCGAATGGTTGACCGGCCAGCGCAACTCGGCGCAGCAAGCCGCGCAGAGCTCGCAGTCGTCGGCCCAGAGTTCGGCCTCGGCCCGTCGCAGCGCCAACCGCACCGGGATGCGGTTGGCGAGCGCGACCGAATCGGAATCGGTGACCACCAAGACGATCACCAATCACAACCACACCCGCGCGCTGACGATGCAGTACTGGGAAGTGCTGCGCACCTTCAACGTGACGACCGCGATCGACGGCCTGACGCTCTGCTGCCTGGTGCCGATGCAAATCGTCCGTTTCATGCCGCCGGGACAGCCGGCAGCCCTGACGAGCACGAGCCAACTGACCACCCGCGGTCAGGTCTTGGCCCGCTATGCCAACCTCATCAAGCACCTCGACGTGCTGCAGCAAGCGGTGCCGCGCCAGTTCCAGTACGGCTTGCAACTCCTCGAGCAGTTCGCGGGCGATCCCTCGGCGGTGGTCGAGCCCGAAGGCGGCGTCGCCGAGGACGTCATCCAGTTTTCGTTGCAGGGCTCGTTTCTGGTCTGCGAGACGCTCAGCGTGGTGGCGGTCACCCGTCGCGGCACGCGCGTCGGCCCCGCGACCTTGACCAGCGCCGTCAACGGTTCGCCGCCGGAGTTGCCGCCCAACACGTTCGTCAGCCGCGACGACCTGCTGGCCTGGCTGCTCGCCCAGCGCCAGAACGCCTCGCTGACGATCCAGGGCAGCCTCGCGCTCCCGCCCACGATGAACCGCAGCGATATCGTCGGCTTCGAGATCAGCCGCGGCTGGCAGACGATCCGCTACACTTTGCTCGCACCGCTGATCGCGGGCCTCACCTCGATCGAGAACATCTTCGGCGGCAGCGGCAGCGCCGCGCTGCAAAATTCGCTCTCCGATGCGACCGGGCTCGTCGGTCCGACGATCACGCTGACCGGCTCCGACCTCGAACCGGCGATCGGCGGCCCCAATGTCTTCTACTTCTCAGCCTCGATCGAAGAATTCAACATCGGCGGCAAGGCGATCTCACCGCCGAACGAGACCTACGCCAACGATCCGCTCTTCGGCACGGTCTTGCCGCTGCAACCCTATCCGATCCCGGCCCTGCAGATCGCCCCGGTCCTGCGCTACAACGAACTGCTCGAAATCGAGAAAGTCGCGCAGCACGTCGTGCGCAACACAACCCTCTATTCGAAGGCGGTCTGGGCGTCGCTCTCGACCGACGAGCGCGCGATCCTGCTCGACGGCTACACGATCGGCGTTCCCGCCGACGGCGTCGCCGATGCGAGCCAACTCGTCCCGCTGCTCAACTGCGTGCAGAACAAAGTCCTCGGCTACTTCGGCAACTCGATGATCCTGCCGTTCATCATCCCGCAGTCGGTCGCCGATTCGCTGCAGCTCGATCCGGCCGCCTTGCAGCAGTCGCTGCTCGCCTACCAGCAAGCGACCTTCACGCCCCCGCAGTCGACGATTACCTTGCCGACGCAGGGCGTGCTGGGCGAAGCGGTCCTCGGCCATTGCCCGTCGGCCGAGAAGCTCGATCTCACCCGCTTCTGGAACTGGCAAGACTCGCCGGCCGATACCGCGCCCGCGATCTCGCCGGTCACCTTACCGACGACGAGCGGTTCGCTTGCGACCGGACTGGGCGCGCCCAATTCGCTGACCAACCTGACGCCGCTCATCAACAACGTGCTGCAAGCGCCGACACCGAGTGCAAGCCTCGCGCAGGCGCTGGGCGCGGAAGCGACCGCGCAGCCCGACTTCAGCACGAGCCTCACCGGCGCGGCACAGCTCGCTCCGCTGCTGCAGAGTTCGCAGAGCTTGGCCAACGCCGCCCGCGCGGGCGCGCTGCAGACGACGCAGCAACTCACCGGTCAGGCGATGGCGACCGTCGGCAACATCGTCGGCGGGATGTACGGCAACCCGAACGCCGGCTCCGGCGCCGCAGCCGCCATGAGCGGCAAGACCCCGAGCAGCTCGTCGAGTTCGAAGACGACGACCACGAGCAAATCGAGCAACAAATCGAGCGGCACGGGCGCCGGCGGCAACGGCAGCGGCGGCACGAACGCCGGCGACTCGGGCGCCGGCGCCGGCGACGCGACGGCCCCGGCCGACGATTCCGGCACGCTGCTCGCCTGATCGCGAGATCACAGGAGAATCACGATGGCCCTTCCGCAAATCACCGCCATCAGCCCGAGCAGCGGCCCGGCCGCGGGCGGCACCGCTGTCACCATTGTGGGCAGCGGCTTCACCGGTGCGACCGCCGTGCTCTTCGGCGGCGCATCGGCGACCGGGATCGCCGTGGAGGGCGACACCGTGATCGTCGCCACCAGCCCGTCTGGTTCGGGCTCGGTGAACATCGGCGTCACCACCCCTTCGGGCAGCTCGGCGATCGGCTCGGCTTCGCAGTTCGCGTATCAGGCCGCGGCTTCGGCGGGCGGCGGCACGAGCAGCTTCTTCATCGATCCGGGCCTCAGCAGCCAACTCGTCTCCAACCTGCTCAACGTCCTCACCAACGCCACCTCGCCCGACGCCTTGGAAGCGCAGAACATCATCATGCGCCGGATCGCGCTCGAAGGCGACGTGGTCGGTTCGCGCGTCCAGCCGCCGCGCAACATCAGCGAGGTTGGCTGCTACCTCAACCTGCTCACGCAGCTCAACGAAACCACGATGCGCGAGCAGGCGCTGGCCGGGATACTCGGCGTCGCGGGCCCCAATCCGCCGCTCGGCTGGATCAGCAACACGATGCCGCTCGCGATGGTGAACCTCACCAACGACCGCCCGGCAGGCGTGGCCCAACCATCGCTGCCGTTGGTGGTCTTGGTGCGTAGCGACTTCGTCAACGCGGTCAAGGCCGCGGTTGCGACCGTGCACTCGTACGGTGCGACCCTGCCGTTTGCGAGTGCTTCGGTGCTGCAACTGCCGGCCGGGTCCCCGGGCGCGGTCGCGCCGGCCGATATCCTGCCGTACCTCGGGCGCGAGCTGATGCTTGCGCCGACCGCGGCGCTCGTCAACCCGCAAACCGATCCGCTGGCGCTCGTCCGCGTAAGCGGCACGACCAATCCGTTCCAACCGGCGGCCAACGTGCTCGGCGCAGCCTCGCAGACGGTGACGCCCGCGACCTACGATGCGGTCGGGTGCACCGCGACCACGAGTAGCACGGTGACGCTGAACAACGCCTCGTTCGTGCTGCTCGCGCCGATCCTCGCGACCGCCGGCTTCTACCCGGCCACGCCGCTTCCGGTCCCCGCCAACAACGCGCAGACCGCCTGGGCCAAGCTGACCAACGTCACCGGCCTGATCGCCGGCACGACGCACCTCGGCGACGAGTTGAGCCTGCTCTACAACGCGCAGACGATCGCCAACAGCGTCTTTGCCTCGATGCTGGGCACCGTCTGGAACGGCACGACCTTCGCCTAACGCCTACTCTTGCGGAGGCGACGTCTCGGCGAACAGCGCGCGGAGGTCGAGCAGGTAACCCGGTAGCGATGGATCGGTGAACGTGCTGCCTTCCGCGAACGTCCGCACGCCGGACGCGGAATGCGCGACGAGCAGGCGGCGCTTCGGATCGAGGACGAGCACGAGCAACGATCCGGCAGCCAAGTAGACGCGAATCTTTTCGGCGAGGATCTCCGCTCGGTCGCCGGGCGAGAGGATTTCGACCGCGAGTTCCGGCGCGAGCGGCGGCGCTTCGAATTCCGGATCGCCGGCGCTCTCGCGTGGGACGCGCGCGTACGAAACGTACGCGATGTCCGGAACCAGCGGACGCCGCGGTTCGCCCGGCGGCGCGACCCGAAAGCGCCACTCGGTCCCCACCCAACCGCGACCGGCCGCCCACGCCTTGAGGCTCGCCGCAAACGCCAGTTGCAACACGGCGTGCGTGCGCCTCGGGCTCATCTTCCGGACCACCCGACCGCCGACCCACTCGCTCGCGGGCTCGGTCTCGGGAACGACGATCTCGCGAACCTGCGCCATCGGAACCTCACGCCTACCCTATCACGCGAAATCGGGCGATGACCAGGGCCGACGGCCGATGTCGAGGGCAGGCTACGCGGGCGAGGCGTCTCCCACGACGGGGACGTACAGCTCGCCGCCCGTTTCCACGAACTCGGCGGCCTTCTCGGCCATGCCCGAGGCGGCGTACTCGCGCACGTCTTGCGTGATCTTCATCGAGCAGAAGTGCGGGCCGCACATCGAGCAGAAGTGCGCGACTTTCGCGCCGGGTGCGGGCAGCGTTTCGTCGTGGAATTCGCGTGCGGTCTCGGGGTCGAGCGCGAGCGCGAACTGATCCTCCCAGCGGAACTCGAAGCGTGCCTTCGAGAGCACGTCGTCCCAGTGGCGCGCGTGCGGATGGCCCTTGGCGACGTCGGCCGCGTGGGCGGCGATCTTGTAGGCGATCACGCCGTCCTTGACGTCTTGCTTGTTCGGTAACCCGAGGTGTTCTTTCGGGGTGACGTAGCAGAGCATCGCCGTCCCGAACCAGCCGATCATCGCGGCCCCGATCGCACTCGTGATGTGATCGTAGCCCGGTGCCACGTCGGTGACGAGCGGCCCGAGCGTGTAGAACGGGGCCTCCTTGCAGACCGCCATCTGACGCTCGACGTTCTCCTTGATGAGATGCATCGGGACGTGACCGGGCCCCTCGATCATCGTCTGCACGTCGTGCTGCCAGGCGATCTCGGTCAGTTCGCCGAGCGCATCGAGTTCGGCAAACTGCGCCTCGTCGTTGGCATCGGCGAGGCAGCCCGGTCGCAGGCCGTCGCCGAGCGAGAAGGTCACGTCGTAGGCCTTCATGATCTCGCAGATCTCGGCGAAGTGCGTGTAGAGAAAGTTCTCGCGGTGGTGCGAGAGGCACCACTTGGCCATGATCGAGCCGCCGCGCGAGACGATTCCGGTCACGCGCTTGGCGGTCAGCGGAACATAACGCAGCAGCACGCCCGCGTGAATCGTGAAGTAGTCGACACCCTGTTCGGCCTGCTCGACAAGCGTGTCGCGGAAAAGTTCCCAGGTCAGCTCTTCGGCCTTGCCGCCGACTTTCTCGAGCGCCTGGTAGATCGGCACGGTGCCGATCGGCACCGGCGCGTTGCGTACGATCCACTCGCGCGTTTCGTGGATGTTCTTGCCGGTCGAGAGGTCCATCACCGTATCGGCGCCCCAGCGGATCGCCCAGCTCATCTTCTCGACTTCTTCTTCGATCGTCGAAGCGACCGCCGAATTCCCAATGTTGGCGTTGATCTTCACCAGGAAGCGGCGCCCGATGATCGTCGGCTCGAGTTCGGGATGGTTGATGTTGGCGGGCAGAACGGCCCGCCCCGCCGCGATCTCTGCGCGCACGATCTCCGGCGAGAGGCCCTCGCGCAGCGCGACGAACTCCATTTCCGAGGTCACGATCCCGCGGCGCGCGTAGTGCATCTGGCTGACGTTCGCACCCGGCTTTGCGCGACGCATCGGCCGTGGGTGTGCGAAGCGCACGCCATCCAGTTCGGGCATCGCATCGCGCCCGCGCCGGTAGAGCGACGTCGGCTTGGGGAGTAGCTCCGTATCCGCACGCCGCTCGATCCACGGCTCGCGGAGCGGCGCGAGTCCTGCCCGCAGATCGATCGCGGCGTTCGCATCCGTGTACGGACCGCTCGTATCGTAGGCGACGTGGGTCTCGCCGTCACTGAGCGCGATCGCGCGCATCGGGACGCGAATCGACGGATCGCCGCCACTCAGGTAGATCTTGCGCGAGCCCGCGCCTTCGCGTTCGGCCGGCGTGACGGAAGCGTGCATCCCAGTCTCCATTCCGTCGCCGCCGCCTCTCCCTCCGCCGGTACGAGCCGGATCAGGTTCGGCGGTCGGCGACAACATCGCCCTCTCAGCCCGTTCGGCGGGCTCCCGCGAGGATGTCCCCACCCTACGCCGGAGGAGCGGTGCTGTCAACGGGCAACGGTGGCCCCGTGCCGTACGTGCGCCTGCTCGGTCCGCAGCTTGCGATCGCGGCGGCGGCGATTTTCGCGCGGATCGCGCTCGGCGGCACGAGGCCTCAAGGGGCGTTCCGGCGCCCGCGGAATCGTTTGACCCAATGACGGCCCAGGCGCAACCGATTTGGCAACCCATCGAAGACCTTCCCGCGGACTGGAAAGAAATCGCTAATTCCGAGCTGCCGGCGCTGGCACGAGTCTGGCAGGATCAGCGCGCTGAAGTCGAGCCTACGCCGGCATTCAAAGTCTTCATGGACCGGCTTGTCCGGCAAATCGCAATCGAGACCGGAGTTATCGAGCGCCTCTATAACGTCGACGAAGGAGTCACGGTACTCTTAATCGAGCACGGAATCGATGAAGCTCTCATTCCATTCGGCAAGACGGACAAACCCGCTGCGCGAGTAGTCGAGATCATACGAGACCAGCAAAACGCCGTGGAGGCTGTTTTCGATTTCGTTCGCCGCTCGAGAAAGCTGAGCGCCTCCTTTATTCGAGAGCTCCATCAGATTCTCACGGCTCATCAACCAACGACGGAGGCGCGAACGCAGGACGGCGATATGATCAGCGTCGCACTGCTGCGAGGCGATTGGCGCAAAACGCCAAGCATGCCCTCGAACGGATCTCTTGGCACGTACTGTCCTCCCGAGCACATCGCCGCCGAGATGGACCGGCTAGTACAACTGCACGAGAGTCACCGCGATCGCGCCGTCGCCCCCGAGGTTGAGGCGGCATGGCTTCACCACCGGTTCACTCAGATTCATCCCTTTCAAGATGGAAACGGACGTGTCGCGAGATGCCTCGCCAGCCTTGTCCTCATTCAGGCGCGCTGGTTCCCGCTGTCGATTGCCGATCAAAAGCGCGACAGCTATGTCGACGCTCTTCGATCAGCGGATAAGGGCGACTTACAACAACTTCTTGATCTGTTTGCAGACGCTGAAAAGACCGCGTTTGTGACGTCGCTGACCCTCCTGGGCCAAGTCGCTGGGGAGGGTCGTGACATAAGAACCATCGTGGCTGCCGTAGCGGATCGCTTGACTCGGCGGAGGCGAGAGCTGAACGAGCAGCGCTGCGCCGTCGTCAAAGGTTATGCATCAGAGTTGATGTCACTAGTTGACGAGAAATATGTCGCGCTAAGGCGCGACATCGAGCTTGGGTTGCGAAATTTTCCTGACTTTCGTGTCTGGATAAACCAGGCCCGCAACGGCGACGAGAATGCAAGTTGGTATGGATATCAAATTGTGGAAGCAGCAAAGGCGCTCAAATATTACGCTAATCGAAAAGACTTTGCTTCATGGATTCGGTTACGGATTGTGGTGGAACATGATACCGAACTCCTGTTGTCATTCCATGTACCCGGTTATGAATTTACCGGTCTCCTAGCGTGTACCGCAGTCATATTTCGGAAGGAGGACGATAGCTCCGGAGCATCCGTCACCGTGGACCTTCAGACTCTGGCCGAGAGCCCGTTCTACTTTTCCTACGCGGACGATAGCGAGCAACTCAAGGGCCGGTTCTCAACCTGGCTCGAGCGCGTGACCGGCGAAGCACTCGTTTATTGGCAAGAGGCACCGTAACCGGTCCCCGCGCAAGCTTTCTGCCGTACGTGCGCCTGCTCGGTTCGCAGCTTGCGATCGCGGCGGCGGCGATTTTCGCGCGGATCGCGCTCGGAGGCGCGGGTCCGCTTACGGTCGGGGCTCTACGCCTCGGGATCGCGGCGCTGATCGTCGCCGCGTTGCTGCGGCGGCGCCGTTCGCTCGGAATGCGGTCGGAGACGTTGCTCGCGCTCGCCGGGTTTGCACTTGGACTGCATTTCGCGAGTTGGTTCGGCTCGCTGCTCTACACCTCGGTTGCGATCTCGACGCTGCTGGTCACGACGACGCCGCTGTGGACGGAACTCGTCGAACTGATGCGGCGCCGCCGGCGGCTCGAAGCGCGCGTCGCCGGTTCGTTGCTGCTCGGAACGCTCGGGATCGCGCTGCTTGCGCGCGACCGCGATACCCCGGCGCCGTTCGGCGGTCACGCACTGCTCGGGGCCGCGCTTGCGATCCTCGGCGCGCTCGCGATCGCAGCGTACCTGCTGCTCTTCCGGGCGCTGCGCGCGCGAACGGGCGCGAGCACCGCTGAACTCATCGCGCGCACCTACACCTGGGGCGCGCTCGGGCTGGCACTCGCAGCGCTCATCGCACGCCAGAGTCCGCCGCCGCCCGGCGATCTGCGCGCGTGGGGCGGCATCCTCGCGCTGGCGCTCGTTTCGCAGCTGATCGGCCACACGCTGATCGGCGCCGCGCTCGCCGATTTCCGCCCGACGACCGTCGCGCTTGCAACCTTGCTCGAGGGCCCGCTGGCCGCTGTGCTTGCGCTGGTTTTTCTCGGTGAACCGTTCGGCCCGGCGACCGCCGCCGGCGGTCTCTGCGTCGTCGCGGCCGCCGCACTCGCGCTCGGCGCCGGGACCGATCCGGTCGTCTCGTCAGCGGGGTGATTGCTCGGAAGCCTCGCAGCTTGCGCTTGCGTTTTCGAACGCTCCTCGCCGGAATGGGCCGGCCGGCGGCCGAACGAGCGGGCCGTGGACTCCAATCCCGAACGCGCACGGGTCGAGGCCGACGCGCTGCGCAGCGAGCACTGGACGCACTGGGGTCCGTACCTCAGCGCGCGCCAGTGGGGGACCGTCCGCGAGGATTATAGCGCGGACGGCAGCGCCTGGACGTCCTTCCCGTTCGAGGACGCGCGGCTGCGGGCGTACCGCTGGGGCGAAGACGGTATCTTCGGGATCAGCGACGATCACGGGCGGCTCTGTTTTGCGCCGGCGTTCTGGAACGAGGCCGACCCGATCCTCAAGGAGCGTTTCTTCGGGCTCTCGGGTCCGCAAGGCAACCACGGCGAGGACGTCAAGGAGTACTATTACTTCCTCGACAACGTGCCGTCGCACGCCTACATGAAGGCGCTCTACAAGTATCCGCAGGCGCCCTTTCCGTACGCGCAACTTGTCGCCGAGAACGCGCGCCGCACCCGCGCCGAGCCCGAGTACGAATTGGTCGATACCGGGATCTTCGCGGACGGCGCCTACTTCGACGTGCTCGTCGAGTACGCGAAGGCGGCGCCCGACGATTTCCTCGTTCGGATCGCGGCCACCAATCGCGGCCGGCGACCTGCACCGCTGCACATCGTCCCGCAGCTCTGGTTTCGCAACACCTGGTCGTGGGCACCGGGCGCGGCGCGCCCCGTGCTCGCGCTCGCGAGTGACGCGTCCAACGTGCTACGCGCCGTGCATCCCGAGCTCGGGAGCTACCATCTCTACCACGACGGCACGGCCGAACCGCTCTTTTGCGAGAACGAAACCAACTTCGAAGCGCTCTTCGGCGTACCCAACCCGCGGCCGTTCCCGAAGGACGCAATCGATCGCGCGATCGTCGGCGGCGAACGCGGCGCGACCAATCCCGCGCTCTGCGGCACGAAAGCCGCACTGCACGCGGCCGTCGTCGTGGGCGCGGGGCAAACGAAAGTCCTGAAGCTCCGCCTTTCGCCGCAGGCCGGACTCGTCGAGCCGCTCGGACCGCTCTTCGATGCACTGCTGGCCGAGCGCGCGGACGAAGCCGAGCGCTTCTACCGCGCGCTCGACCCGTTCCCGGTCGACCAAGAACTGCGCGCGATTCAGCGTCGCGCTTTCGCGGGACTGCTCTGGTCGAAACAGTATTACGGCTACGTCGTGCGCGATTGGCTGCGCGGCGATCCGCTGCAGCCGCCGCCGCCCGCGCAGCGCCGCAGCGGGCGTAACCACGACTGGCTCCACCTCTACAACGACGACGTGCTCTCGATGCCCGATACCTGGGAATACCCCTGGTATGCCGCCTGGGACTTGGCCTTTCATACGCTCGTGCTCGCGCTCGTCGATCCCGGCAGCGCGAAGCGTCAACTGCTCGCGCTCACCCGCGAATGGTACATGCATCCCAACGGGCAGCTGCCCGCCTACGAGTGGAATTTCAGCGACGTCAATCCACCGGTCCACGCCTGGGCGGCCTACCGCATCTTTCAGATCGAACGCAAGCGGCACGGCGTCGCTGATTACCTGTTTCTCGAGCGCGTCTTTCAAAAGCTCTTGATGAACTTCACTTGGTGGGTGAACCGCGAGGACCCGCAGGGGACCAACGTCTTCATGGGCGGCTTCCTCGGGCTCGACAACATCGGCCCGTTCGACCGCAGCGCGCCGCTCCCCGGCGGCGCACACCTGCTGCAATCCGACGCCACGGCCTGGATGGCAATCTATGCGCTCGATATGATGGCGATTGCACTCGAACTGACCGCGCACGACGCCTCCTACGAAGATATCGCGAGCAAATTCTTCGAGCACTTCCTGTACATCGCATCCGCCATCAACGACCCGGACGACGGCGGCTGCGGGCTGTGGGACGAAGTCGACGGCTTCTATTACGATCGCTTGGTCTTTCCCGACGAACGAACGATTCCGCTGCGTGTGCGCTCGTACGTCGGCTTGCTCCCGCTGCTCGCCGTGCAGGCCGTCCCGGCCGAACTCGCCGAGCGCGTCCCCAACTTCCGGCGGCGCGTTCGCTGGTTCGTCGAGCACCGGCCCGAACTGCATCGCAACGTGGCGCCGCTCGAGCGGGCGGGCGTCGGAGGGCGGCGGCTGCTCGCGGTGGTCGACGCCGAACGGCTCGTGCGGCTCTTGCAGGCGATGCTCGATCCGGCCGAATTCCTTTCCCCCTTTGGGATTCGCTCGCTCTCGAAAATCCACGAGGAGCATCCCTTTACGCTCGCCCTCGACGGCATGAGCTTTCGGGTCGATTACGAACCCGGCGAATCGACCAGCGGAACCTTCGGCGGCAACTCGAACTGGCGCGGACCGCTCTGGTTTCCGTGCCTCTACCTCGTCATCGAGGCGCTGCAAAGCTTTCACTTCTACTACGGGGACGATCTGAGCGTCGAATATCCGACCGGTTCCGGCGAGCGGCGGACGCTGTGGGAGGTCGCGACCGATCTCTCGCAGCGAGCCGTCGCGCTTTTTCGCCGCGCCGCAAACGGAGAACGACCGTGCGACGGCGAGGTCGCACTCTTCCGCGACGACCCACACTTCCGCGACCTCTTGCTCTTTTCCGAGTTCTTTCACGGCGATTCCGGCAAAGGGCTCGGCGCTTCGCATCAAACCGGCTGGACGGCGCTGGTGGCGAAGCTCGTGCAGCAGCTTGGAGAATACGAGGCCGCCGGCGCCTCGCCGCTCGCTTGGCAAGCGCCCGCGCTCCCGCCTCCAAGATGATCGCCGAACGGCGGCGCATCGAGGCGCTCGCACACGGCACCGAAGAAGACCCCTTCGGTTTCCTCGGGATGCGCCGCGAAAACGATGCGCTGGTGGTGCGGGCCTTCCGGCCGCGCGCAAGCGGGCTCGAACTCGTGGATCTCCGCGACGGCAGCACGGTCGGCGCCTTCGAACGGCTTCATCCCGACGGTTTCTTCCGGCTCGCGCTGCCGGCGCGCGAACCGTTTCCGTATCGTCTGCGCGAGCGGCGCGGCGCGGCGGCCTTCGAGTTCGACGATCCCTATCGCTTCGGACCGCTGCTCGGCGAGCTCGACGCCTGGTTGATCGCCGAAGGGAATCACCTGCGGCTCTACGAGGCGCTCGGCGCGCACTCGCGTATCTGCGAAGGCGTCGCCGGCACGAGCTTCGCGCTTTGGGCACCGAACGCGCGGCGAGCGAGCGTGGTCGGCGATTTCAACGATTGGGACGGACGCGTGCACGCCATGCGCTGCCGCAGCGAGTGCGGGGTGTGGGAGATCTTCATCCCGGGCGACTTGGAAGGTGCGCAGTACAAGTACGAGTTGACCGGCCCCGACGGCGCGCTGCTGCCGCTCCGCGCCGACCCATTCGCCTTTTCGAGCGAACTGCGACCGCGGACGGCCAGCATCGTGGTCGCTCCGAGCGCCTTTGCCTGGAGCGACGACGCCTGGCTGGCCGGGCGCGGCCGGCGCATCGGCACGACCGAGCCGATCTCGATCTACGAAGTTCATCTCGGTTCGTGGAAACGGGCGGGCGAGCGCGGCGAACGGATGCTCGGCTACCGCGAACTCGCAGCCGACCTCTTGCCGTATGTCGCCGAACTCGGCTTCACGCATCTCGAACTGCTCCCGGTCGGCGAGCACCCGTTCGACGGTTCCTGGGGCTACCAGAGCATGGGGCTGTTCGCGCCGACCAGCCGCCACGGGTCGCCCGATGACTTTCGCGCTTTCGTCGACCGCGCGCACGCGCTCGGCCTCGGCGTCCTGCTCGATTGGGTCCCGGCCCACTTTCCAGCCGATGCGCACGGCCTCGCGAACTTCGACGGCACGCACCTCTACGAACACGCCGATCCGCGCAAGGGCTTTCACCACCGCTGGGGGACGTACGCGTACAACCTCGGGCGGCGCGAGGTCGCCAACGTTTTGATCGCAAGCGCCCTCTATTGGCTGCGCGAGTTTCACGTGGACGGGCTGCGGGTCGATGCCGTCTCGTCGATGATCTACCTCGATTACGACCGCCCTACCGGAACCTGGATCCCCAATGCCTTCGGAGGCAACGAACACCTCGAAGCGACCGCCTTTCTGCGCCGTTTCAACGAGACGGTCTATCGCGAGATCGAAGGGATCGTGACCGTCGCCGAGGAGTCGACCGCCTGGCCCAAGGTTTCGTGGCCGACCTCGCTCGGTGGGCTCGGCTTCGGCTACAAATGGAACATGGGCTGGATGCACGACGTGCTCCGCCTGTTCGCGCGCGATCCCCTCTACCGCGGCCACCACCTCGAGGAGCTGACGTTCGGCCTGCTCTACGCGTTCTCGGAGAATTTCATTCTGCCGTTCTCGCACGACGAGGTCGTGCACCTCAAGCGCTCGCTGCTCGGGAAGATGCCCGGCGACGACGCGGTGCGCTTCGCGAGCCTGCGCGCGCTCTACGGGTTGCTCTACACGCACCCCGGCAAGAAGCTGCTGTTCATGGGCGGTGAGTTCGCGCAAGAGAACGAGTGGACCGAGGCCCACAGCCTGGACTGGCATTTGCTCGACGATCCCCGCCGCCGCGGCGTGCAACGACTGGTGCGCGACCTCAACGCCCTCTATCGCGAGACGGCTGCGCTGCACCGCGGCGACGCGAGCAGCGAGGGCTTCCGCTGGATCGATTGCAGCGACCGCGGCAACGTCGTGGTGTCGTTCATCCGGCGCGATCCCGCAGGCGACGGCGAGCTGATCGTGGTGTTGAATCTGAGCGGGCTGACACACGAGGGGTATCGCATCGGGGTGCCGCGCGCGGGGCATTACCGCGAACGCCTCACGACCGACGCGGCCCGCTACGGCGGCGGCGACCGCACGAACGGCGCCGTCGAGGCGAGCGCTCCCGGAGCGCACGGGTTGCCCGCCGCGCTTTCGCTCGTCCTGCCGGCCCAAACGTTGCTGGTGTTCGAGCCCGCGTGATCGGCGTCCGCGGGCCGGTGATCGAAGCGGGCCGGCCGTACCCGCTGGGCGCGACCTGGGACGGGACCGGCGTCAACTTCGCGCTCTTCTCGGCCCATGCCGAACGCGTCGAACTGTGCCTCTTCGATCAGCGCGGGCGGCGCGAGCTGCAGCGGATCGCCTTGCCGGGCTATACCGATCAGGTCTTTCACGGCTACCTGGCCGATGCGCGGCCCGGCCTGCGCTACGGATATCGCGTCTTTGGACCCTACGAGCCGAACGAGGGGCACCGCTTCAACCCCCACAAGCTGCTGCTCGATCCGTACGCGAAGGCACTGGCCGGGAGCGTTCGCTGGAGCGACGCGCACTACGGCTATCGGCTCGGTGCGCCGCGCGGCGACCTCACCTTCGACCGCCGCGACAATGCCCTCGGCGTCCCGAAATCGGTGGTGGTCGACACCGCCTTCACCTGGGGCGACGACGCCCCGCCGCGCAGGCCCTGGCCCCAGACCGTCATCTACGAGCTGCACGTGCGCGGCGCCACCATGCAGCATCCCGCGATCCCCACGCCGATGCGCGGCACCTTTCTCGCGCTCTCGTCGCCGCCGATCCTCGCTCACCTGCGTACGCTCGGCATCACGGCGGTCGAGCTGCTGCCGATCCACGCCTTCGTCGACGACCGCCCGCTCGTCGAACGCAAACTGCGCAACTATTGGGGCTACAACACGATCGGTTTCTTCGCGCCGCACCCGCTCTACGGCAGCCAGAACGCGCCCAGCGAGTTCAAGACGATGGTCAAGCAGTTCCACGCAGCCGGGATCGAAGTCTTGCTCGACGTCGTCTACAATCATACCGCCGAAGGGAACGAACGCGGACCGACCTTTTGCTTTCGCGGGATCGATAACGCGACCTACTATCGCTTGGCAGCCGAGCGGCGCTACTACGACGACACGACCGGCTGCGGCAATTCGCTCGACGTCGATCAGCCGCGCGTGCTGCAGCTCGTCATGGATTCGCTGCGCTACTGGGTCGAGGAAATGCACGTCGACGGCTTTCGTTTCGATTTGGCTTCGGCGCTGGCGCGCGGCTCGCACGGCATCGATCCGCGTTCCGATTTCTTCAAGGTCGTGATGCAAGATCCGGTGCTGGCACGGGTCAAGCTGATCGCGGAGCCCTGGGACCTCGGCCCCGGCGGCTATCAACTCGGACGTTTCCCGCCCGGCTGGTCGGAATGGAACGATCAGTTTCGCGACGGGGTGCGGCGCTTTTGGCAAGGTAACGACGGGCTGCTCTCGCCGCTTGCGCGCAGTCTGAGCGGCTCGAGCGAGCGCTTCGAACACGACGGGCGCAGGCCGCGCGCGTCGATCAACTTCGTCACCGCGCACGACGGCTTTTCGCTCGCCGACCTGGTCTCGTACGACGCCAAGCACAACGAAGCCAACGGCGAAGAGAACCGCGACGGAACCAACGACAACTTCTCCTGGAACTGTGGGGTCGAGGGTCCGAGCGACGACCCGCAGATCCTCGAGCTGCGCGCGCGGCAGCGGCGCAACCTGGCGGCGACGCTGCTGCTGGCACAAGGCGTGCCGATGCTGCTCTCGGGCGACGAGTTCGCAAAATCGAAGGGCGGCAACAACAACGCCTACTGCCACGACTCGCCGCTCTGCTGGCTGGATTGGAACGAGTCGCCCGATCCGGGGCTCGCCGGCTTCATCGCGCGCCTGATCGCGATTCGCCGCTCGAGCCGCGCCTTCGGGCGCGAGCGATTTTTTCGCGGCCGGCCGCTCGCCGAGGGCCTGCGCAAAGACATCACCTGGCTGCGCCCCGAGGGCGGCGAAATGGGCGAAGCCGAGTGGCACGACGGCGGCCGGCGCGCGCTCGCGCTGCTCTTCGGCGAGGACGACGGCGGGGCCGGCGGACGACTGTTCTACCTGGCCTACAACGCCCACGACCAGCCACTCGAACTCGTCCTGCCCGGCGACCGGCGCGGTTGGAGCTTGTTGCTCGACACCGCATTGGACGCGCGCGGCGAACCGC
Organism: Vulcanimicrobiaceae bacterium; assembly: GCA_050733855.1. Classification (GTDB taxonomy): domain Bacteria; phylum Vulcanimicrobiota; class Vulcanimicrobiia; order Vulcanimicrobiales; family Vulcanimicrobiaceae; genus JBOHTX01. The sequence continues at coordinate 4,155 of JBOHTX010000007.1, read as the reverse complement.
AGGACGAGCGTCTCGAGGGCAACGGAGCGCGCTATCGCCTCGAGGGACGCGCACTCTGCTTGTTCGCAACGCGATGAACGACGGCGAAGCGGTCGCCTATCTGCCGCCCGCACTCGAACACGGCCGCGCCTGGGGGATCGGGTTGCAACTCTACGCGCTGCGCTCGCGCCACAACTGGGGGATCGGCGACTTCGGCGACCTGCGCGCGGCGCTCGAACTCGCGCGCGCGCTGGGAGCAGACGCGCTCGGGATCAATCCGCTCCACGCCTTGCCGGGCGCCGACCCCGAAGCCGCCAGCCCCTACGCTCCCTCGAGCCGCTACTTTCTTAATCCGCTCTATCTGGAACTCGAGGCCGTGCCGGAATTCTCGCTCGACCACCCACGCGCCGCCTCGCTGCGCGCCCGGGTCGCAAGCGGAACCTTTGCCGAGGGGCTCGCGAAGTTGCGGCGCGAGCCGCGCGTCGCCTACGGGCCGGTCGCCCGCGCCAAAGGCTCGGCGCTCGACGAACTGTGGGCGATCTTCCGTTCGCGCAGCGACGCGCGGCGCGACGCGTTCGCTCGCTTCGTGGCGCTCGGCGGCGAGCGGCTCGAGCGCTTCGCACTGCACGAAGCGCTCGCCGAGCGATTTGCGAAAGCGCACGCGATCGGACCCGCCTGGCAGGCCTGGCCGGCGGAATTTCGGTCCGCAACGAGCGAGCCGGTCCGCGCCTGGGCGGCGAACCACCGCCTGCGCATCGATCGCTTCAAGTACGCGCAATGGCTGGCCGACGAGCAGTTATGCGCTCTCCAGGCGCTCGCGGCGCCGATGGCGATCGGGCTCTATCTCGATCTCGCGGTCGGGGTCGCGGCCTCCGGCGCGGACGTGTGGTCGGAACCGGCGGCCTTCGTGCTCGACGAAACGCTCGGCGCACCGCCCGATCCGCTCGGCCCGCAAGGGCAGAATTGGGGGTTGCCCGCGCCCGATCCCGAGGTCTTGCTGCACGAGCACGCCGGCTTCCGCGCGCTGCTGGAGAGCAACATGCGGCACGCGGGCGCGCTGCGCCTCGATCACGTCATGTCGCTCGAACGGCTCTTTCGCATCCCGCTCGGGCGCGGCGCCGACGCGGGCCGCTACGTCGCGTACCCGCGCGAAGCGCTGCTCGCAAGCGCGGCGGCCGTGAGCCGAGAGGCACGCTGCGCGATCGTCGGCGAGGACCTCGGAACCGTCCCCGAAGGCTTCCGCGAACGGATGCGGCAAGCGCAGATCCTCGCCTATCGCGTGCTGCTCTTCGAACGCGAGCCCGACGGCAGCTTCCGGCCGCCCGCAAGCTATCCCGATCTGGCGCTGGCGACCGCCACGACCCACGATTTGCCGACCCTGCCGGGCTGGCTTGCGGGACGGGACCTCGCGCTGCGCGAGCAGCTCGAAGAACTCGAGCCCGCGCAGGCAGCCTCCGCGCGAAGCAGCCGCCGCGTCGAACGCGCCGCGCTCGCGACCGCACTGCACGCAAGTGGCGCGCTCGCCGCACCCGTGGCCGCCGCGCTCGCGACGGAATCGCCGGAACTCGGGGGCCCGTTCGAAACGGCGGTCACCGCCGCCGCCTACGACTTCCTCTCGCAGACGCCCGCGCGCTTGGTCCTGGTACAGCTCGACGACGCCCTCGGAGAGATCGACCCGGTGAATCTTCCCGGAACGTTCGCGGCCTATCCGAATTGGCGGCGAAAGTATCGCCGGGGCCTCGAAGAGTTCGCAGGGGACGAGCGCCTGCGCGCGGTCTGCGGGGCGGTCGCGAGCCGAATCGGAGGAGGGACGCAACGATGAAAGCCGTGGTGATGGCCGGAGGCGAAGGTTCGCGGCTGCGACCGCTGACCTCGCGGCGCCCGAAGCCACTCGCGCCGGTCGCCAACAAGCCGGTGATGGAACACATCGTCGATCTGCTGCGCCGCCACGGCATCGGCGAGGTGATCGCCACGCTCCACTACTTGGCCGACGAGGTCGAGAGCTATTTCGGCGACGGCTCGGCCTTCGGCGTGCGCATGCAGTACGTGGTCGAAGATACGCCGCTCGGCACCGCAGGTGCGATCAAACTGGCCGAAGAGTTGATCGGGAACGAGCCGTTCCTCGTGATCTCGGGCGACGCGCTCACCGATCTCGATCTGGGCGGGCTCGTCTCCGCGCACCGGGAGTCCGGTGCGGCCGCGACCATCACCCTCAAGCGCGTCGCCAACCCGCTCGAATTCGGCGTCGTGATTGTCGGCGACGACGGCCGGATCACGCGCTTCCTCGAGAAGCCCTCGTGGGGCGAGATCTTCTCCGATACGATCAATACGGGCATCTACGTGCTCGAACCCGGCATCTTCGCCTATATGGAGCGCTCCAAAGCCTACGACTTCTCGCGCGATCTCTTTCCGCGCATGCTCTACGAAGAACAGCCGATCCACGGCTACGTGACCGACGACTATTGGACCGACATCGGCAACCTGCAGCAATACCAGCAGGCCAACTACGATGCGCTCGACGGGCGCGTGCACCTCGAGATTCCGGGAACGCAGCGCGAACCGGGCGTGTGGTGCGGCGACGACGTGCGGATCGACCCGCAGGCGCGCATCGTTGCGCCGGTCGTGCTGGGCCGCAACTGCGTGGTCGAAGCCGGCGCGACGGTCGGTCCGCAGAGCGCGCTCGGCAACGCCGCAATCGTCGCTCGCAATGCGCGAGCCGAACGGGTCATCGCCTGGAGCGACGACTACTTCGGCGAGGCGAGCACGCTGGTCGGCTGCACGCTCGCCGACCGGATCATCGTCAAAGATCACGTCTCGGTCGGCGAAGGCACCGTGATCGGCTCCGGCTGCACGCTCGGCAAAGGCGCCGTCGTGCGGCCGAACCTGCGCCTGTGGCCCGATAAGAACGTCAGTTCCGGCGCGATCGTCTCGATGTCGTTGATCTACGGCATCAAGTGGCCGGGCTCGCTGTTCGGCGGGATCGGCGTGAGCGGGCTCGCCAACGTCGAGATCACCCCGGAATTCGCGATGAAACTCGGCCAGGCGTTCGGCTCGGCGCTCCGGCCGGGCCAGCTCGTGCACACCGGCCGCGACGCCCACCCGGCCGCGCGCGTGCTCAACCGCTGCGTGATCTCGGGCCTGCTCTCGGTCGGGATCAACGTCGCCGACCTGCGCTCGATCCCGCTGCCGCTGGCGCGCTACGCGACCCGCACCGACGGCGACGGCGGCGTGCACACCCGCATCGACCCGAAGGACCCCAACGCCGTGCTGATCGAGTTGATGGATTCGCAGGGGATCACGATCGACACGACGCTCGAACGCAAGATCGAGAACCTCTTCTTCCGCGAGGATTTTCGGCGGACCGCCATGGACGAAGTCGGCTTGCTCTCGTTCCCGGGGCGCACGTTCGAACTCTACACGAGCGAAATTCTACGCGCGCTCCGTCCGCGGGCACTCCCAACGGCGAACTTTAAAGCGATCGTCGACTACGGCTACGGCAACGCCGCGCTTGTGCTGCCGCGGGTGCTCACGAACCTCGGGGTCGACATCGTCGCGCTCGATGCCTATTACGACGAGGCTAAGTCGCGCACGTTCCGGCTCGACCGTGAACGCTACATCGAGCAGTTGCGCACCATCACGCTGACGCTCGGCGCCGATCTCGGGGTGCTGGTCGACCACGACGGCGAGTCCTTCGCGCTGGTCGACGATCTCGGTCGCATCATCGCCGGCAACCGCCTCTTGGCGCTGATCGCGTTGATGGTGTGCCGCAACGCACCCGGCGCGCGGATCGCGATCCCGGTCACCGCGCCCGACGCGATCGAGGCACTCGTCACCTCGCTCGGCGGCAAAGTCTCGCGCACCAAGGGCGATCGCCGCTCGATGATGGCGCTGGCCTGGAACGAGCGCGGGCGGATCGCCTACGGCAGCGGCGTCAATCAGGAGCCGATCTTCCCCGAGTTCCAGCCCGCCTTCGATGCCCTCTACGCCTTCGTCAAGGTGATGGAGTTGCTCGCGCTCGAGGGCCGTCGCCTGCACGAACTCAACGACCTGCTGCCGAACTGGTTCATGCGCCACCGCACGCTGAGTTGCCCGTGGGAGCGCAAGGGTCTCGTGATGCGCACGCTCGTCGACGAATACCACGATCACCCGCTCGAACTCTTCGACGGCGTGCGGGTC